>JAJZUN010000683.1 GCA_021848555.1 Pseudomonadota bacterium
GGCCAAGCTCCATTCGCGCAAGCTGCGCGCCTTCCACGAGCCGCCGTTCCGGTGAATGAATTCCTCCCTGTCGCCGTAGGCGATGGGGAGGTGGCAGCCCGCAGGGCTGACGGAGGGGCCCCTCCACCACCGCTACGCGGCGGTCCCCCTCCCCATGAGCAAGCTCACGGGGAGGATCACACGGCGGGCGATCCCCGCTTTCGCGGGGATGACGTTCAGGCCAAGAAATCCCGGATCGCGCGGCCCAGGTCGGGCTTGGTGACGCAGCTCATGTGCGTGCCGGGAATGACCACGTGCACCGCATCGGGCAGCGCCTCGGTCAGGGCGACCGGATCGCCGTTGTCGCGGTCCTCGTCTCCGCAGACCACGGCGGTCGGCATGGCAATCGCGCTCAGGGCATCCGGCGGAGTATCGGCAAAGGTGCCGAGCAGATGGCGCACGGCCACCCGGTCAACCTTCATGCTTTTCATAAACTGCACCGCGAAATAGGCCGGATCACCGTGCTTCACCGTGTCGAAGCGGTCGATGGCATCAGTGAAGAATTCCTGCCGTCCGGTCCAGCCGGCCAGCCCTTGCAGCCCCATGCCGCCCAGCACCAGTCGGCGCGGCTTCACGCCGCAACCGACCACGGCCCGCACCGAAGTGCGCGAGCCGAGCGAAAAGCCGCACAGGTCGAAATCGGTCAGGCCCAGATGCTCGACCAGAGCAACCAGATCGAGCGCCAGCACGTCTGCCGGATAGGCCTCCGCCTCATGCGGCGCGGCGCTTTGCCCATGGGCGCGCAGGTCCGGCATCAGGCATTCGAACCCGGCCTCCGCCAGCAGCGCCGCATGCCCCCACTTGATCCAGTTCATTTCCGCATTGGAAAACAGCCCGTGGAGCAGGATCAGCGGCCTGCCCTGCCCCATCCGGTGCAGCGCCAGCTGTACATCGCCGTGACCGGGATAGAACTCGGTAGTGACGTCCATGCCGCTTAACCCTTCTTCAGGTGCCGCCGCCCGAGCAGTTCCGCGATCTGCACCGCGTTGAGCGCCGCACCCTTGCGCAGGTTGTCCGACACGCACCACAGCGACAGGCCGTTTTCGACAGTCGAATCCTCCCGCACGCGGGAAACGAAGGTCGCGCCGTCGCCGACGCATTCGACCGGGGTGACATAGCCGCCGTCCTCGCGCTTATCGATCAGCATCACGCCGGGAGCCTCGCGGAGGATTTCCTGGGCCTGTTCGGCGCTGATCTCGTTCTCGAATTCAAGATTGATCGCTTCGGAATGGCCGACGAAGACCGGCACGCGTACGCAGGTTGCCGTTACCTTGATCTTGGGATCGATGATCTTCTTGGTTTCGACCACCATCTTCCATTCTTCCTTGGTCGAACCGTCGTCCAGGAAGCTGTCGATGTGCGGGATGACGTTGAACGCGATCTGCTTGGTGAACTTCACTGGTTCGCTGCTGTCACCGACGAAGATGTTTCGGCTCTGCTCGAACAGTTCGTCCATGCCCTGCTTGCCCGCCCCGGAAACCGACTGGTAGGTCGCCACGACCACGCGCTTGATCCGAGCCGCATCGTGCAGGGGTTTCAGCGCAACGACCATCTGCGCGGTCGAGCAGTTGGGATTGGCGATGATGTTCTTCGCCTTGTAACCGTCAATGGCATCGGGGTTCACTTCCGGCACGATCAGCGGCACGTCCGGGTCCATGCGGTAGAGCGAGGAATTGTCGATCACCACGCAGCCCGCAGCGGCGGCCTTGGGAGCATAGATCTTGGACACGTCGGACCCGGCGGAGAACAGCGCGATGTCCCAACCGGCAAAGTCGAAATGCTCGACATTGCGGACTTTCAGCATCTTGCCGGTTTCGCCGAACTCGATTTCATCGCCAGTGGAGCGCGACGAAGCCACGGCGGCCAGTTCCTCGATCGGAAACTCGCGCTCAGCCAGCACGTTCAGCATTTCGCGCCCGACATTGCCGGTCGCGCCGACGACTACTACCCGGTAACCCATCGCATCACTCCAAATTCGGCCAAAGCCCACACCTGTCCTTTAGGCGCAATGGACCCTGAAACAAGTTCAGGGTGACGAAAAGGGCGGTTCGTGCCGCCCTGGATTGCCGCGTCGCTGCTGCTCCAGAATAGTTCACGCAAAGGCGCAGAGAAGAAAGAAAGGCGCGAAGCAGTGCCTTGGCCGCATTGCCCATCACCCTTTGCGCCTTTGCGCCTTTGCGCCTTTGCGCGAACAAAATTCCGGCACTCACTTCGGCGGCGTCACCCCATGCCGAGCAAGGAAGGCAAAGATCGTCTCCCACAGGTGCACGCCCACCTTCGGCCCGCCCACCCGGTGGGTGTAGCCGGGGTAGAGCATCATTTCGAACGGCACGGCCTGGGCCTGCAGGCGCGAGATCAGCATCGAGCTGTTTTCGAACACCACGTTGTCGTCCGCCATGCCGTGGATCAGCAGCAGCGGATCCTTGATCCTGCCCGCATCGTCCAGCGCGTTCGCCTTGGCATAGACCTGCGGTTCCTTGTTCGGATCGCCCAGGTAACGCTCGGTATAATGGGTGTCGTAAAGCTCCCACTTGGTAACCGGCGCGCCGGAAATCCCTGCGGCGTAAAGCCCCGGATCGGCCTGGAGCATCTTGATCGTCATATAGCCGCCATAGGACCAGCCATAGGTCGCGATCTTGGCGCCATCGACATAGGGCAGGCTCTTCAGGAACTGCGCCCCCGCCTTCTGGTCCTCCACTTCGACCGAGCCCATCGCGCGGTAAAGCGTCGAGCCGAACTTCACGCCGCGGTTTTCGCTGCCGCGGTTATCGATCTGGAAGAAGATATAGCCCTTGCCTACGACCGCCTGCTCCAGAGCCCC
>JAJZUN010000684.1 GCA_021848555.1 Pseudomonadota bacterium
CACCTGCCGCGGTTGCTGCAGACGAAATGCGGGAGCGGTCAGCCGACCAGCCGGTTGGTTCGGGCGGCGAAGGCGGGCGCGTGGATCAGCTGGAGCGGCGCATCGCAGAACTCGAGGTGGAGGTGGCGCAACTGAAGCGGCGCCTCGACGCCGCTGCCGGCGGCTGACGCGCCCCCCCGATTCACCACCAGCCAAGCGGCTGGCTGTCGCTCGTGTGGCCGGCGCCCGACCGCGTGCCCAGGTATTGAGCGCTGCGATCGTCGCCCTGTTTCGCCGCTTGCTGCAGGGCCGCCTGCAGCAGTTCTTTCCCGTCTGCCTTGAACTCGACGAACGTCATGCCCATCTTGTACGCGTTGAGCTTGGACGAATGTATGGAGTAGGTCATATCAGCCGTTGCGGTGACGATTTTTTGCGCCGCCCAGCCGTGCACCGGCGGTAACGCCAGCAGAACGGTGACTATGCCCTCATGGAACGCATTGTCCTCGACCACCATCGACAGCCCGGACATGCACAGGTCATGGGTCGTCCCATGGTAAATAGGCCGGTAGGAATCCCCTGCACGTTGAGGATAGACGATGGCCAGCCTGAACTGCAGACCTGCGCGCGGGCTCGCCCGTCTGTCTGCGTTTTCCCATTGGCTCATGGTCATCGCCATTGCTTGCATCCCCGCCCTTGCGGCGCAGGTTCCGGCGCACCGCAACAGCTAACCGCCGACCGCCGGCGCCCGCCCCAACCAATGCGACCCTGAAATACGGACATGGTTCGATTATTGGCCAGGCAGCGTGCTTACACCGTGACATATTACCTGGTTCGATCAAGAAAGCAGGGCGGCAATCGGCTGGCACCTCTTGCTCAGTCCGCCGCGCTCAGCACCAGCGCAAGCACGGCACCGATTCCGGCTGGAATGCCGTAACGTTCCCACTTGGACACCGCTTCGCCCGCGATCAGTTCCACCGGCACCGACGTCAGCTCAAGCACCCGGTTCGTCACCGAATTTTCGACCAGACGCGTGAGCGAATTCTTGCGCGCAGTACTCATCACGATGTAGTCACAGCGCAAACGTTGCGCCGTAGCTGTGATGGCTTTCGCCCTCTCGCCCACTTCCGCATGCGCCGAGTAGGGAATGCTGAAGCCCTCGAGCAGCTGCTTGGCCGGGGCCAGCGCCTTCGCGGCTTGGTCGCGGTGGTAGTCGTGCAGACTCTTGCGGCTGAAATAGCGCGCGACGTCCCGCGTGAACGGCGGCTGCACATTCAGCAGATGAATCTCCATTGCGGTGTTGTTCATGAATTCCTTGATCACCTGCTTTACTGCGAATTGACTATTGCGCGAAGTGTCTACTGGGATCAATACCTTCAACATGGCATTCCCTCCTGCAAATTGCTGCGACACCGATGCGAGACTCGGCTGCTGCTGCTGCGTAGAACCGATGGTGGGCGCGCCCGCCACCGTGGATTGCGCGGTTTCCGTCGCCTCCGCCTTGCGACCGCGAAAGTAAACCTTGAGCAGTTCCATCGCCGCCGGCGACGCGAAGAAGAACGGCAGCATGAACAGCCAATCGCCCGCGGACAGCGGCACGGTATCGAAGAACGGCGCGAGGAACGGCAGGTACACCACCATCAGCACCAGCAGCAGCGACCCCCCGACCGCCCAGACCATCCAGCGATTGGAAAACACACCGATGGAAACAATGCTGTGATACTCGGAGCGCGCGGTAAAGGCGCGGATGAGTTCCGAGATGCACAGGGTAGCGAAAGCCATGGTCTGCGCCGCCTCCAGATGGCCCGGGTAGCGCTGCAGCGCGAGCCAGAAGACGACGAGAATGGCGATGGCATCCACCAGGCCCACTATGCCGATGCCCAGCGCCATGTCCCGGTTGATGACGGGTTCGGCCGGAGAGCGCGGCGGCTGCTTCATGATGTCGCGATCGCCCTTCTCCAGCCCGAGCGCGAGCGCTGGCGCGCCGTCGCTGACCAGATTCAGCCATAGCAGCTGCACCGGCCGCAGCGGTATCGGAAAGCCGAACAGCATGGCCCCGAACACGATGAGGATTTCGCCGATATTGCAGGCGAGCAGGAAGTACACGAATTTGCGGATATTCGAATAGATGATCCGCCCCTGCTCGATCGCCGCGACGATGCTGGCGAAATTGTCGTCGGTCAGGACCATGTCCGCCGTCTGCTTGGCCACGTCCGTGCCGGTGATGCCCATGGCCACGCCGATGTTCGCGCGCTTGAGCGCCGGCGCGTCGTTGACACCATCCCCGGTCATCGCCACCACATGATTGCGCGCCTTGAGCGCCTCGACGATGCGCGTCTTGTGCTGAGGGGAGACGCGGCAGCATACATCGAGCTTCTCCGCCTTAGCCTCAAGTTCCGCATCGCTGAGTTTTTCGATTTCGGCGCCGGTAAGCACCAAGCCGCCCGGCGTGAGCAAGCCGATGTCGCGCGCGATGGCCTCAGCCGTATCCTTGTAATCGCCGGTCACCATGATGCTCTTGAGTCCGGCGCCGCGCGCCACTTTGAGCGCTTCGATCACCTCTGGCCGCGGCGGGTCTATCATGCCTAGCAGCCCGATGAATACGAGATCCCTCTCGAGCGTCTCCGGACTCAGATTTGCGGGCATTTCCTGCAGCGGGCGGCAGGCCACGGCGAGCACGCGCAGGGCCTTGCCCGCCATGTCGCGATTCTGCTCGAGTATCGCCGCGCGCATGTTTCCGTCCATCGCAACGGGCTTGCCGCCGTCCAGTCGATGGCCGCAGAGATCCAGGATGACGTCGGGCGCCCCTTTGACGAAGGCAAGGAGCGGCGCATTGCCGAAGCCGGAAGCGGCGGCGCCGGTCCAGGTATGAATCGTAGTCATC
>JAJZUN010000685.1 GCA_021848555.1 Pseudomonadota bacterium
ACGTGCAGCATTTTTCCGGCTGGGCCGGCGCCTTCGCCCTGGCGCTGATCGTCATACCCGTGGTGCTGAAGACCACGGAAAACATGCTGCGGCTGGTGCCCGACACCATGCGCGAGGCTGCCGCCGCACTGGGTGCGCCGCAATGGATAGTCATTTCCTTCGTCACCCTGCGCGCCGCGCGCGCCGGCATCATCACCGGCGTGCTGCTGGCAATCGCACGGATCAGCGGTGAGACCGCCCCGCTGCTGTTCACCGCGCTCAACAGCCAGTTCTGGTCCACCAACATGGACGCGCCCATGGCCAATCTGCCGGTGGTCATTTTCCAGTTTGCGATGAGCCCTTACCAGGACTGGCAGGACCTCGCCTGGGGCGGGGCACTGCTGATTACGCTGAGCGTTTTGACACTGAATATCCTCGCGCGGGTTCTGTTCCGGCAGAAATCAACGCTGGCCTAGACTGATCCGAAATCGAACCGAAACCCAAATCGAATACATGGAAACCACACTCCAGAAGCCGCAGGACGGCAGCACCCCGACGCCGCGTGCAGCAAGCAAGGTTACGGTCCGCAACCTGAATTTCTTCTATGGAACATACCAGGCCCTGACGAACGTCAACTTGGAGATCGCCGAAAAGCACATCACCGCCTTTATCGGCCCCTCCGGCTGCGGCAAATCCACACTGTTGCGCACCTTCAACCGCATGTACGACCTGTACCCGGGGCACCGGGCCACCGGCGAGATTATGCTGAACGGCAGCAACATACTCGATGCGCGCCAGGACGTGATCGCGCTGCGGGCCAAGGTCGGCATGGTGTTCCAGAAACCGACGCCGTTTCCGATGTCGATCTACGAGAACATCGCGTTCGGCGTCAAACTGTACGAGCGGCTCAGCAGCGGGGAAATGGACGAGCGGGTCGAATGGGCCCTGCGCAAGGCGGCGCTATGGGACGAAGCCAAGGACAAGCTGAAGCAAAGCGGACTCAGCCTGTCCGGCGGGCAGCAGCAGCGCCTGTGCATCGCGCGCGCGGTCGCGGTCAAACCCGAAGTGCTGCTGCTCGACGAGCCGACCTCGGCGCTGGACCCGATCTCCACCGCCAAGATCGAGGAATTGCTGAACGAACTCAAGGCCGACTACACCATCGCCATCGTCACCCACAACATGCAGCAGGCGGCGCGCGTTTCCGACTTTACCGCCTACATGTACCTGGGCGAGCTGATCGAATTCGATATCACCGACAAGATATTCATCAACCCCGGCAAGAAAGAAACCGAGGACTACATCACGGGTCGTTTCGGCTGATATCCGTCATGCGACAGCATGGTGAATAAGATTGGTCGAATAAATAAGGTCTCGCTGTCCGCTGCGACGGATAGTTGGGCGCGCTACTCACCAATGTGGTGCCACTGGTCCTCCGGCAGTTTACGTAAGAATGAATAAACCTTGTCAATGCAACCATGCTGGGCAGCCCACTCGATGTGTTCACGTAAGCGAAGCATCTTCGGAAGGGCTGGCGTGTCCCACCACGCGGCCAAAATCAGCGGAAGCGACGGTTCCCAGCCTGCGCCCTTGCGCTGCTTCTGCGGCAGCATGTCGTAAAGCTGTTGCCACTGCGGTGGTTGCGGGCACACTCGCTTGTTCTTCTGCGCTTCAGCCAAGACTTCTTCGAGGGTAGGTTTTCTCTCTGGAGGAGGTTGTTGGGCGCGCATATTCTTGACCATATCGACGAAACCATTCCATTGAGGCGACCGATCTAGCGGTTTGAGATTTGAATCCGCATACCGGATGAACTCGAAAATAAGGTCCTCAAGCGCCTTGCCCTCCGCGCTCACAGCGCCAATATGAACATGAGCCTTTTCAAGAACTGGCAATGCCGCCTCCGCAAATCGTCTGTCGATGAATTCCGCAGGCTCGAATGAAGGTATATGTCGCTGCATGAGGTGCGTCGCAATATAGAGAGGAATCTCGGATTCGCTCATATTGATATACCTGGCAGAGCCTCCAAGGCGAGAGAAATAATCGCTAAATTCGCAATGAGCTTTCCAAAGTTCTTGAGAGTCCTTGGTCATTGTGTTCGATGCGCCCAACTATTCACCAATGCATCCGGCATGCCTAACCTCTCCCGTGGTTTTCGACACCGCCAAGTATTTTGTGCCACCGACCCGTTGCGTGTCGTCACCATGTACGATCGCAAAGAGATACACGGTATCCGGATTGAATCCATATATGCCCTCTGGGGCTTCGACGCAAAACTTGACGTCTAGCGAGCGGCGCAAAAACGTACGCGCAAGGTTTGTGGCATCACCGGTGTTCACGTCGTCGCCCAACGTGGTAACTCAAGTGGCGCCGCTGGCGGCGCGTTGCCGCTCCGAAAGGTTAGATTGGCTTCCCCGACGGGAGACAGACCACCTTTACCCATGCAGCGCCTCAATCGCCTTCGGATTCGATGCGACGATTTTTAGCAGCGCCCTGGCGGGCCCGGTGGGCTGCGTGCGTTGCTGTTCCCAGTTTTGCAGCGTGCGCAGGTTCACGCCGATCAGTTTCGCGAACTGGCTCTGGCTGATCTTGGCCGCCTCGCGGATGGTGCGCACGTCCGGCGCGGGCAGTTCGGTAATTCTTGCGCCGCGCACGGTTTTGCCCGCCATATGGCGCTTCATTTCGCGCACGCCTTTGACCAATTGGTCGAAATGCTGCTTATCCATTCTTGATGGCCTTCATCAGTGGCGCCAGTGGCTTGATTTATTCGCGCATCGGGTTAGCTTGCGCACTCTTCACATGCCCGGCAAAGCGGATCGATCTAACTATACGCGGCGAGCGTATAGCCTGCAAGCATCAGGAAAATCCTGGGCGTCTGGGTGC
>JAJZUN010000686.1 GCA_021848555.1 Pseudomonadota bacterium
CGCGAGACCGCAGGGAATGATGTAGCGCGTGTCGTTGGCCCGGTACTTGGCCTCGTAGTCGTAGAACTTGCGCGGCGTCTCCAATTTGATCAGCGGCAGAGCCTCGCCGCCGAGCACGCCGGCAGTGAGCTCGATGCCTTGAATGAACTGCTCGGCCAGGACCACGCTGTCGTAGTTGGCCGCGAGCGTATAGGCTTCATCCAGCTCTGCGGCTGCGCTCACCTTGCTCATGCCGATGCTGGAACCTTCGTTCGCGGGCTTGACCATCAGCGGCAAGCCGAGGCGCGCAGACACGGCCGTCAGGTCGCTCGCCGCGGTGAGCAGTTCGTAGCGCGGCGTGGGAATACCGGCCGCCTGCCACACGAGTTTGCTGCGCCACTTGTCCATCGCCAGTGCGCTCGCGAGCACACCCGATCCGGTATAGGGAATGCCGAGCAATTCCAGCGCCCCCTGTATGGTGCCGTCCTCGCCGTAGCGGCCATGCAGCGCGATGAACACGCGGTCGAACTTCTCCGCGATCAGCGCCGCCAGATCCTTTTGCTGCGGATCGAACGCATGCGCGTCCACCCCGCGCTGGCGCAGCGCATTCAGCACCATGCTGCCGCTCCGGAGCGACACTTCGCGCTCGGCCGAACGGCCGCCAAGCAGCACTGCGACTTTGCCGTAATCCTTGGCGTTCATCATGCCGCCTCCCCCACGATGCGCACCTCGGTCACGAGTTCGACGCCGTGGCGCGCGCGCACCGTCTGCTTCACATGCTCGATCAGATTCTCGATGTCGGCGGCGCTGCCGCGTCCGCCGGGGTTGACGATGAAGTTGGCGTGCTTTTCCGACACGCGCGCACCGCCGATGGCAAAGCCCTTGAGGCCGCAGGCCTCGATCAGGCGCGCCGCGTGGTCCCCCGGCGGATTGCGGAATACCGAGCCGGCGTTGGGCAGGGCCAGCGGCTGGCTGGCGATGCGCTGCTGCAGCAGCTGTTTGATGCGGCCGAGTGCGGCTGCGCGCTCGCCGCGTTCGAGCGCAAACCAGGCCGCGGCAAACCATTCGTCCGCGCCGAGCTTCGCGTCCTTGAGCGCGACATGGCGGTAAGCGATGTCGAAATCCGCAGGCTTGCGCTGGCGCAGTTCGCCGCTGCGGCAGAGCATGAGCACGCGCTCCACCCGGTCCCAGGTCTCGGCGCCGTAACAGCCCGCGTTCATCGCGAGCGCGCCGCCCACGGTCCCGGGAATGCCCGCGAGAAACTCCGCACCGGCATAGCCCTGGGTCGCCGCAAAGCGCGCCACCTTGGGACTCGCCGCGCGCGCTTCGGCATATACGAGCGCGCCGTCCATGCGCAGCACTGCGTGGCTCGCGTGCATCAACATGACCGTGCCGCGCAGGCCGCCGTCGCGCACCAGCAGATTGCTGCCGAGACCGACGAAATGGATGGGCTCGTCTGCGGGGAGCGTACGCAGGAATAGAGCCGCGTCTTCGAGATCGGCCGGGACATAGGCGCGCTCCGCTGCGCCGCCGGTGCGCCAGGACAGATGCTTGCGCATCGGCTCGTCGCGCAGCAGCCTGCCGCGCAGCGCCGGGGGAGAGAGGTGTCTTTGCTCAGCCATGTGCATCTCTCACTCCGCCGCCTTGGCCAGCGCGGCCGGCACGCCGCCGATCGAACCTGCGCCCATGGTGACCACCACGTCGCCGTCCTGCGCGGCGGCACGGATCGCGGCCGGCATGTCGGCAATGTTTTCGACGAACACCGGCTCGACGCGGCCGGCGACGCGCACCGCGCGCGCGAGCGTCCTGCCGTCGGCGGCGACGATCGGCGCCTCGCCCGCCGGATAGACTTCGGCGAGCAGCAGCGCATCCGCACCCGAAAGGACCTTGACGAAATCCTCGAACAGGTCGCGCGTGCGCGTGTAGCGGTGCGGCTGGAACGCGAGCACGATGCGCCGCCCGGGGAAGGCGCCGCGCGCCGCGTCCAGCGTCGCCTGCATTTCGGCCGGATGGTGGCCGTAGTCGTCGATCAGGGTGAAGCTGCCGCCGCCCTTGGCGGGAATCGCGTCGTAGCTCTGAAAGCGCCGGCCGACGCCGCGGAATTCCGCCAGCGCCTTGACGATGGCCGCGTCCGCCACGCCCAGTTCGGTCGCGACCGCGATCGCGGCGAGCGCGTTCTGCACGTTATGCCTGCCCGGCAGGTTGAGCGTCACGTCGAGCACCCGGGACCCGCCCTCGCGCACGGCATGAAAACGCATTTTGCCGCCGCAATGGCTCACATTCTCCGCGCGCACCATCGCATCGGCGCCGAAGCCGTAGCTGAGTATGGGCTTGGACACGAACGGCTGGATCTCGCGCACGTGCCGGTCGTCGGTGCACAGCACGGCGGCGCCGTAGAACGGCAGATTCTGCAGGAACGCGATGAACGCCTGCTTCAGCCGCGCGAAGTCGTGCTGATAGGTTTCCATGTGGTCGGCGTCGATATTGGTGACGACGGCGATCATCGGCTGCAGGTGCAGAAACGAAGCGTCGGACTCGTCCGCCTCGACCACGATATAGTCGCCCGCGCCCAGGCGCGCGTTCGAGGCGGCGCTGGTGAGTCGGCCGCCGATAACGAACGTGGGATCCAGCCCGGCCTCGGCGAGCACGCTCGCGACCAGACTGGTGGTGGTGGTCTTGCCGTGCGTACCCGCGATCGCGATGCCCTGCTTCAGGCGCATCAGTTCCGCCAGCATCAGGGCGCGCGGCACCACCGGGATGCGCCGCGCGCGCGCCGCCAGCACTTCCGGATTGTTGTTGCCCACGGCGGTGGATACGACGACCACGTCGGCCGTGGCCACGTTCTCTGCCGCATGACCTACGCTCAAGGTGGCGCCG
>JAJZUN010000687.1 GCA_021848555.1 Pseudomonadota bacterium
CCGGCATGAATTTCCAGCGCGCGCCTTATCAGGCGAGCCTCGGCGTGGCGCAGCCCGCTGTCGCCTATCAGTCCATGTTTCCCGCGCCGCCCGCGCCAAGCGCGGCGCGCGGCGCATACGAGAGCATCGCTGCGGCGGCGCCGGCCCAGGCGGAAACCGACGCGCCCCTGGGCTATGCGATCGCGCAATTGCACGGCATCTACATCCTGGCGCAGAACCGGCAGGGACTGGTGCTGGTGGACATGCACGCCGCGCACGAACGCATTCTGTACGAGCGGCTCAAGGGTGCGTTGGAGGCGCAGGGCATGGGCATGCAGAAACTGCTGATCCCGGTGACCTTCAATGCGGAGCGGCTGGACGTGGCGACGGCGGAAGAGCAGGCCGGCCTGCTGCAGCAGCTGGGCTTCGACCTGGCACCGCTGTCGCCGACTGCACTTGCCGTGCGCGCGCTGCCCTCGATGCTCGCTTCTGCCGACGCGGCCGAACTCGCGCGCGCGCTGCTGCGCGACCTGCGCGAGTTCGGCGGCAGCCGCGTGCTGACGGAGCACCAGCACGAGCTGCTCTCGACCATGGCCTGTCACGGGGCGGTACGCGCGCACCGGCCGCTGACGGTTACCGAAATGAATGCGCTGCTGCGCGAGATGGAAATCACCGAACGCTCGGGCCAGTGCAATCACGGCCGGCCGACCTGGTATCAGATGAGCCTGGCCGACCTGGACAAGCTGTTCATGCGCGGACGCTAGAGTTCGTAGATCGAGAACGAACAAAAAAAAAGCGAACCAACGGAGGGATGCAATGAAAGTACTGATCCTGGGCGCCGGTGCGGTCGGCGGCTATTTCGGCGGCCGCCTGGCGCAGGCCGGAGTCGATGTGACGTTTCTGGTGCGGCCGGCGCGCGCAGAGAAGCTGGCGCATGCCGGGCTGGTGATCAATAGCCCGCTGGGCGATGCGCAGATTGCGGTGCATACGGTGCTGCAACAGACGGTCCGGCCGGTATACGATCTGGTGATCCTGTCGTGCAAGGCTTATGACCTCGAGGCGGCGATTGCCTCCATCGGCGGCGCCATGGGGCCGAACACGCTGGTGCTGCCGCTGCTCAACGGCATGGCGCAGTTATCGCGGCTGGAACAAACTTTTGGCAGCGCGCGCGTGCTGGGCGGAACCTGCTATATCGCCTCGACCCTGGACGCAAACGGTACGATTCGGCATCTGGGCAAATTCCAGGGCGTCACCTGCGGCCCGCGCGCCGGCAACCACGCGCATGCGGTGACCCTGCTTGAGGAACTCGCGCAGGCCTACGCGCGCGTGTCGGTGGAGTGCAAGGTCAGCGCGGACATCGAACAGGACATGTGGGAGAAATTCGTGCTGCTCGCGAGCCTCGCCGCGATGACCTGCCTGATGCGCGCGAGCGTGGGCGAGATTCTCGCCGCCGCGGACGGAGAAGCGCTGATGCGCGAGATGCTGTCAACCTGCATCGCGGCGGCCAGCGCAGCCGGCCACCCGCCGCGCGCGGAATCCCTGAAGCGCACCGAAGGCATGCTGTTCGCGCGCGGCTCGGCATTCACCGCGTCCATGCTGCGCGACCTCGAATCCGGCGGGCCGGTGGAGGCCGATCATATCGTCGGCGACATGCTGCGGCATGCACGCGCCGCAGGCCAGGACGCGCGCCTGCTCGCCGCGGCCTATTGCCATCTGCAGGCCTACGAAGCGCGGCGCCTGCACCATGCGGCCGGCTGACCGCGGCCGCCACGCGCTTAATCGCGGTTTGTTCGCATGACGCGCGCGCCGGCCGCAGCCCTGCCTCCTGCCATCCTGCTGATGGGGCCCACCGCCAGCGGCAAGACCGCCCTCGCGCTGGAAATTGCGCAGCGTTTTCCGGTCGAGATCATCAGCGTCGACTCGGCCCAGGTGTACCGCGGCATGGACGTGGGCACGGCCAAACCCAGCGCCGCCGAACGCGCTGCCGTGCCGCATCATCTGATCGACGTGATCGATCCCGACCATAGCTATTCCGTGGCGCAGTTTCGCGCCGATGCGATCCGGCTGATCGGCGAGATCGCCGCGCGCGGCCGCGTGCCCTTGCTCGCCGGCGGCACCATGCTTTATTTCAAGGCGCTGCGCGAGGGTTTGTCCACGCTGCCTCAGGCCGACGCCGCGGTGCGCGCGGCGATCGAGGCCGAGGCTGGCGAAAAAGGCTGGCCTGCGCTGCATGCCGAACTCGCACGCATCGACCCGGCCGCAGCCGCCCGCATCAAATCCACCGACGCGCAGCGCATCCAGCGCGCGCTCGAGGTGTTCCGCGTCACCGGCAAACCGCTGTCGGCGCTGCAGGGCGCGCGTGCGGCCGACGCCCCGCTGTGCCGTTTCCTGCCGCTGGCGCTGGTGCCGGGCGAGCGCGCCGCTTTGCACCGCCGCATAGAACTGCGTTTCGAGGCCATGCTGGCCGCGGGCTTGGTGGAGGAGCTGGCGGCGCTGCGCCGCAACTACGCGCTGCATTCCGGCCTGCCCTCGATGCGCTGTGTGGGATACCGTCAAGTCTGGGAGCATCTGGAGGGCGCATACGACCGCGCCACATTGCGCGACCGGGGTGTCTACGCGACGCGCCAGCTCGCCAAGCGCCAGCTGACCTGGCTGCGTGCGATGCAGGAGCCGAAGGTGTTTGACTGCTTTTCCGCCGATCTGGGCGCGCAGCTGCTGCGCTACCTCGGGCGGCAGCTGCAGCAGTCGGTTTAGAAACCGTTGCGAAATGAATTTTGCAACGACCAATTTAGGCGAGTATGAGTGGAGGCGCCCCGGAGGAAGTCCCCTCGGGAGATATCCCCTCATACTGCAACAAACCCTTAATCGCCCTTG
>JAJZUN010000688.1:0-734 GCA_021848555.1 Pseudomonadota bacterium
GCAGCGGTGCTGGCCCGAGCGGATGAACAGATCGGCGGTCGCCAGGGCGTAGACGAAGCCGCTGCACACCGCCTGCAGGTCAAACGCCGGACAACCCTTGATGCCCAGCTTGGCCTGCAGCAGACAGGCGGTGCTGGGAAAAATGTAGTCCGGCGTCGAAGTGGCCAGAATGATCAGGTCGATATCCTGCGCGGTGATGCCGGCGCTGGCGATCGCCGCCTTGCTCGCCTCCAGCGCGAGGCTGCTCGAGGTCTCCCCCGCATCCGCGATATGCCGCTGGCGGATGCCGGTGCGCGAGCGTATCCACTCGTCGGAGGTATCCATGCGTTGCGCAAGATCGTCGTTGGTAACAATGTTGCGCGGCAGGTAGCTGCCGCTGCCTATGATTCTGGAATAGATCACGTCGCTTCCACTATGTTGTGATGGCCTGATTCCGCCAGACGCCGGGAAATACGCTCCAGCAACCCCTCGCGCACCTCGTCGAATGCGCGTCCAATTGCGTTTTCAAAGCCGAAACTGTCGGCCGATCCGTGGCTCTTTACCACGATGCCCTTCAGTCCGAGCAGGCTGGCGCCGTTGTAGCGCGCCGGATCGACGCGGTGCCGGAACGCCGACAGCACGGGGGTGGCCATCAGGCCGCACAAATAAGTGAACCAGTTGCGCTTGAATTCCTCTTTGAGAAAATCGCGCAGCATCTTGGCCAACCCTTCCGCGGTCTTGAGCGCGACATTGCC
>JAJZUN010000688.1:744-2853 GCA_021848555.1 Pseudomonadota bacterium
AAAATATCGTCGCCCTCGACATTGCCGTAAAAATTGAGCCCGCTGGCGCGCAGCAGTTCCGCCGCCTGCTTCACCACCTCGTTGCCCTTGATCTCCTCTTCGCCGATATTGAGCAGCCCGATGCTGGGACGCTCCTTGTGGTGCATCGCCGACACCAGCATGGCGCCCATGATGGCGAACTGCAGTAAATGCTCGGGGGTGCAGTTGACGTTGGCGCCCAGATCGAGCACGTAGGTCTCGCCTTTCACGGTTGGCATGATGCCGGCGATGGCCGGACGGTCTATTCCCGGCAGGGTTTTCAGCACGAAGCGCGAAATCGCCATCAGCGCGCCGGTATTGCCGGCGCTGACACAGGCGTGCGCCTCGCCGCTCTTGACCATATTGACGGCTATGCGCATCGACGAGTCTTTCTTGCCGCGCAGCGCCAGCGCAGGGGCCTCGTCCATCCCGATCTCCTGGGTCGCGTGGTGCAGGCGCAGATTCGGACCCGGGGTCGCATGATGCTTGCGCAACTCGGCCTCGATCGCTGGCTGCAAGCCGACCAGAACCAGCTTGCTCTGCGGATGGGATTTCTGGAAATTGAGCGCGGCGGGAATGGTCACGCCGGGGCCGTGATCGCCGCCCATGCAATCGATGGCTACCGTGATATCCATTTAATTGTTCGCGGCAGTCAGCGCGGCAATCATTCCGGCACCCTCTGCCGGGCGAGGCTGCGCGCTACCCGTTCGCGCTGCGCCAGGCGCGCTTAGTCGCCCTTGGACTTGAGAACTTTCTTGCCACGATAATATCCGCTGGGGCTGATATGGTGGCGCAGATGCACTTCTCCCGTGGTCGGTTCCACCGCAAGAGGCGGGTTGGTGAGAAAGTCGTGCGCGCGATGCATGCCCCGCTTGGACGGGGACTTCTTGTTCTGTTGGACTGCCATTTCTATACTCCTTACCTGTTCAATTCCAGTTCCGGCATAACGCGCATCGCGCGCCAGCCTCCACCTACCTCTTCAGTCTTCGCTTCGGCATGACGCGCTTGGCGCATCAACCCCCACTGAAACTTCGCTTCTTCAGCGCGGCCAGCGCCTTGAACGCCGAGGGCTGCCCGCCCTTTTCTGCCGCTGAGTTTGCAAGGCAGTGCTCATGCTTGGGTACCATGGGCAATGCCAATATAAGCTCTTCTTCCACCAACTCCGCAACGCTCATTTCGTGTCCGGCCAGCACCCGTTCCACTTCATCGTCGGCGGCCAGGATCTCGGCTTCGCTCACCGCGAGTTCCAGCCGCGATTCCAACTGCAACGCCAGGTCCACTTTACCGAGACAACGCTGGCATTCCAGGCGCACACTGCCGTTCACGGCCAGCCTGAGCCCAGGTTTGCCCCGCTCGTTGATCTCGCCGGTCAGCACAAAATCAACCACCGAGCCCGAGCAGCCGGATTGTGCAAGCCGCGGCAGGGATTCCAGGTCCAGCCGCCCTCTCATCACCCCTGAGGAGCGGGCAAACGCCAGGCCATCGATGGCCACCGGTTGCAACATAGGCGCGCATGATATTATTTTTGCCCCGCACTGTCAAAGGAAAAACAAAATTTTCAACACCTTGCTGAAGATTTGCCGGTTGTGGGCGGTGTCGATTCCCGCCTCCGCCCAAGTCCATAATCGAGCAGTTTTGCCGATAAATCCGCCGACCTGACCCCGATACGCGGTTAAACTCGGCCTGAAATGGATACCACGCCTCAGATCATTCTCGCCTCGACTTCCAGATACCGGCGCGAACTGCTGACCCGCTTGGGGCTGCCTTTCGAAGTGGCTACGCCCCAGGTCGATGAGACCGCATTGCCGGCCGAGCCGCCCCAGGATACCGCCTGCCGGCTGGCCCAGGCCAAGGCCGGCGCGGTGGCGGTGCGCTTCCCCCAGGCGATCGTGATCGGCTCGGACCAGGTGGCCGTGCTCGAAGGAAGCGCGCTCGGCAAGCCGGGAAATCATGCCAACGCCGTGCGCCAGCTCCGGGCGATGCGCGGCCGCGTAGTCATTTTTCACACCGCCCTGTGCCTGGGCCACTACGCCAGCGGGCGTTCGGAAACCCGGGTGGTGCCGTTCTACGTGCGTTTTCGCGACTACAGCG
>JAJZUN010000689.1 GCA_021848555.1 Pseudomonadota bacterium
GAACCAGACTGATGCGCGCCGGAATGCGTGGAAGCAAAATAATTCCCAGGGTTCGAAGGTGCGGAAGGTGCGCCTGCTGCCGCGCACCCGATTTAAGGCCGGTCTTTCCCGGCAGCGCCTGTCGCGGCGGAAGCCGCTGAAGCGCTTTCGAGTTTCCCCTCCTGCTTGGTTGGGCTCCCGGGTTTCCCGGCAGGCAGAACAGCGATTTCGGTCGCCAGCCTCAGCCCCTCCCCTATGGCCGCTTCCGGTTTGAGCGCGTGGGCCTTGTCGCCCATCGCCGCCGCCTGAATATCGGCCGAGGCCTGATGGGCGCCGGATCGCGCTGCCTCCTGTGCCAACGCCATTGCCCGATCGGCCGCCGCAGGCTCGGTAACCGGCGGCGCTGCAGGCGCAACGCCCACTGGCGCCATCGCCGCCGCTTGTTGCGTATCGCCGGATCTGATCTTGCCAGTGTAGGCCAGCGGGGTCACCACCGATCGGGGTGTGATCTGATACAGCACCCAGAGCACCCAGGCGATGACCAGAAGCATCAGCCCGGCGACGATGCGCCAGAACAGTTCCCAATCCTTGCGCGCCTTCGGCGTGGCCGCGGCCGCTCCCTGCTCCTGCTGCTTGGTCTGACTCATTTCAATGTTCAGCCCCGGCTAGGCGGTAAGGGCCTAGACCTCGCTTGGCCCTCATGGGAGATTTGCTGCCCCGCAATGCGGACCGCGGGATTGATGCGAATATTACAATACTACGCTAGATGTTCACGCTGTCTTGTTGCCGACCTCGGGGGCGAGTGCGTTCACGCCTTCCACGCCTTCGGTCGTATAACCGTAGCGGCGGTAGTAGCGGCCGCCGTAGCCCCGGTACTCGCCGTAGTACTTGTTCGCGCGGTCGACATCGAGCTGGTTCAGCACCGCGCCCAATCCGACGAGCGCCGGTTCGCTCACGCGTTTCATCTGCTCCAGGCCATGGCGCGCCATCGGATAGGGCGTGCTGTCCGCCTTCACCACATACAACACCGAGGAGGCGTACTGCGACAGCACCAGCGCGTCGCTGACCAGTTGCAGCGGCGGACTGTCGATGACGAGCACGTCGAAGGCCTGCTTCAGCGTCTGCATCACCTCGGAGAACCGGTGTGACGAAATCAGTTCGAGGGGATTGAGCGGCACCCGTCCCGACTGCAGCACCCACAGGTTTGAATTTTCCGCCGGATAGACGCACTCGTCGAGCGGCGCCGTGCCCGCCACGAGTTCCGACAGGCCCGCGCGGTGCGCGTCCCCGCCGAGCACCTGCGCGATCTTCGGCCGCCGCATGTCCGCTTCCACGAGCAGGGTCTTCTTGATCTGCGAAAACGCGAACGCCAGATTGCAGGCGACCGTGGTCTTGCCTTCCTCCGGCAGCGAAGAGGTCAGCAGCACCACTTTCTGCGGCGAATCTATTCCCGAAAGCAGCAGGTCGCTGCGTATGCTGCGTATCCCCTCGGCAAACGCACCCTGGTTTTCCTCCATAAACAGCCGCGCGATCGGAACTCCCGGTCTCGCCTGCATCCGCGGCAGCACGCCGACCGCCTTGACTTCGAGCTTGGACTCGACCTCGTGGCTGGTCTTTACCGTGATATCGAGTTGCTCCAGCAGCAACGCGATCGCCACCGCAATCGCCAGCGCCACGAGCATGGCGATACCGATGATATTGCGCTTGTTGGGCCCGTAAGGCGCCTTGGGCTGGATCGCCGGATCGATCACGCGCGCGATCGCCGACGGCACATCGCCGGTGTTGGTCTCCTTGGCGCGCTGCGTGAACAAGTCGTACAGCTGGCGATTGGACGCCACCTCGCGCTCCAGCCTGGCCAGCGTGAACTCTTTGCGGTTGTAGTCCTGGCTCTCGGCCTTCGCCCTCGCGAGCGCGCGCTCCAGCGAAGCCTCGTTCGCCTTGGCGACCTCGTAATCCTTCACTACCGCGTCGACCACCGTGCCGACCTGGCGCCGCACGTTGTCGCGCACCGCCTTGAGGTCGGATTGGGCAGCGACCATTTTCGGGTGCTCGGGACCGTAGCGCTTCGACGCCTCGCTGACCCGCCGTTCGGCCTCGGCCTCGGCCTCCTTGAAACGCGCCATGACCGGATTTCTCTGCACCACGGACAGGGACTCCAGCGCCGCCGCCGATCCCTGCCGCGCGATATTCACCTGGTTGTAGAGCGCCTCGGCATCCAGCCGTTTGCGGCGCGCATCGTCCAGCGAGTTCTGCAGTTCCTCCAATTGCCGGATTGCCCCCGAAACCGAAACCCCTTTCTCCACCACGATCTTTTCCTGTTCGCGGAAAGACTGCAGCGCACGTTCCGATTCGTTCAGCTTGTTTTTCAGATCCTCCGCCTGGTCCTTGAGAAAGGACATCGAACGCCGCGTGGTCTCGCCGCGCGCCTCAAGATCGGAGACGATGTAAATCATCGCCAGCGTGTTCGGCACGCGCTCGGCGAGCACCGGATCGTGCGAATCGAAGCTCAGCTTTACCAACTGGGTGTTCTTCACCGGCTGCAGGCTGATTTGCCCCATCACCTGCGCCACCACGCCTTCCTCGAGATCCGCCTGATTGGGCGCCTTGACCGGTGCAGCGCTGGGAAGGAATTGCGCTGGTACCCAGTCTGCATACCAGGGTTTGGCCTGCTGCATCGGGTCATACTCCCGGTGCTTGGTCAGCTGCATCGTGCGCACCAGCCGTTCGGCGAGTTCGCGCGACTTGATGATTTCGAACTGCGTCAGGAAATAGTCGCGCGTCGTGCCGTTGTAAGCCTCGAACAACTCCTGGGTGGAGATGACTTTGGGCTTGCCCATCTCCAGCATCACCGTGGCGGTGGCGCGATAGATGG
>JAJZUN010000690.1 GCA_021848555.1 Pseudomonadota bacterium
CCGATCCCGGGGGCAAGCGGGTCGATCTCAGGCGCGGCCCGGCAGCGCCCTGGTACCGCTATTCGCGCGCCCTGCTGCTGGTGCGCAACTGCATGCCGATAGACAACTGGGCCGTGCGCAGGGAATGCTTCGACGCCTGCGGCAGCTTCGATGAAACGCTGCCCTGTGCCGAGGACTGGGATTTGCTGCTGCGCCTGTCGCTGCGCACCGATTTCGCGCAGATCATGGAAATGACGACCGAAGTGCGGGTGCGCGAGGAGGCGGTCGACAGCGTGTCCAAGCGCAACCGCCTGCGGCCCATGTGCGAATTGTTCTACCGGCGCTATGGCGCGAACGGGCACGAACTGGTCGAACTCGCGCGCGAGCTGTACCTGAAGTCGCTGCCTTAAGCTGAGTGCTGCGCGCACCAGGTGCGCCACATATCGCGGTAGGCCGCTTCCAGGTCGGCGGTGAAGCGCGGCGCATCCATCATCGGCGAGGCCTGCAGCCGCGCGCGCAGTCCCTGGCGCAGCTGCTGCAGCGCCGGCAGGTCTTGCGCCAGCCGCAGCGCGATGGCGAGGTAGGCGTCTTCGTCCTGCGCAATCAGCTCGGGCAGGCCTATGTTGGACAGCATGCTCACGCCGGCGCGCGCAACACAGCTCGCACCGGCCAGCGTGACCACCGGCAGGCCGTTCCACAGCGATTCCAGCGTGGTGGTGGCGCCGTTGCAAGGGAATGGATCGAGCGCGATGTCGGCGCGCGCGAACATTTCGTGAAAGCGGTCCGGGATCACGCCGGCTTCGAACTGCAGGCGCTCGGGCGCGATGCCGCGGCGGCCGAAATACGCGCGCAGCGCAGCGCTGGCCGAACCGCGCGGGACGGTCAGGATGAACAGCCGCGCCTGCGGCAAGGCTGCGAGCAGGCGTGCCCACAAGGCCAGCGTCGGTTCGCTCAGCTTGGCGCAGGCGTTGAAGCTGCCGAAGGTGATATGGCCGTTGTGCAGTGCGGGCAGGGGCGCGACCGGGCGCGCGATCGCGGGCTGATAGCACCAGTAGGTATGCGGCAGCCGCACCAGCTTTTCGGTGTACAGCTGCTCGGTCATCCCGGGCGGATCGCAATACGGGTCGGTGATGCGGTAGTCCATCGCGGCGAGTCCGGTGGTCGCCGGATAGCTCAACCAGGAGACCTGCACCGGCGCCGGCTTTTGCGCGAACGCGAGCAGGCGGTTGTCGCCGAGATGGCCGGACAGATCGACCAGCAGGTCGATGCCGTCGGCGCGGATCGCGGCGGCGGCGGCCGCATCGTCGAGCTCGCCGATTTCGCGCCAATGGGCAGCCTGAGCGCGCAGGCGCTCGCTCCAGGGACCCTGCCATTTGCCGTTCTGGTAGAGAAACACTTCGAAGCCGGCCCGGTCGTGGTGGCGGAACACTTGCTCCAGATAACAGCCGTTGATGTAGTTGCTGAAATTGAATGCGACGTAGCCCAGGCGCAGGCGCCGCTGCGGTTGCGGCACATTATCGTGGGGGCGCAGCGCGGCGGGCGGGACGTGGCGCTCGGCCCAGGCGCAGTGCTCGGCATAGATAGCAGGGGCATCCCAGCGTGCGGAAAAGCAGGCGGCAAAACACAGGGCCGAATGTATGCGCGCGGCTCCAGGTGTGGATTCCAGGGTGGCGCGATACAGCGCTATCGCGTCGTCGATGCGGCCGAGCGTGCGTAGCACCTGGCCCAGGTTTTCAACCGCGCGCAGCTCGCTCGGGTTCGCCGCGAGCGACTCCGCGATCAGGTCCTGCGCCAGATCGAAATTCTCCGACTGCATCGCAATCAGCCCGAGATAATGCAGCGCGAGCGGATGCTGGGGATCATCGCGCAGGATTTGCTGGTAGGCGAGCTCGGCCGCGGCCAGGCGGCCGGCTTGGTGCTCGCGGATCGCCGCTTGCAGCAGCGCATGTTCGCCCTGCGCGGCAACCGGGGCGGCGCTACGCCGTTGGAGCAGATTGCGCAGTATGCCGAAGGCCACAGGGCTACTCGTAGCGCAGCGCTTCGATCGGCGACAGCCTGGAGGCCTTGCGCGCCGGGTAAAAGCCGAAAAATATGCCTATCGCCGCGGCGAAGCCGACTGCCAGCACGATCGATTCGGGCGACAGGCTGGTGCGCCAGCCCGCGAATTGGCCGATCGCGAGCGAACCCGTGAGTCCGAGCGTAATGCCGAACAGCCCGCCGATCAGCGACAGCGTCACCGCTTCGACCAGGAACTGCTTGAGGATGTCGCCGGCGCGCGCGCCCACCGCCATCCTGAGGCCGATTTCGCGCGTGCGCTCGGTCACCGACACCAGCATGATGTTCATGATGCCGATGCCGCCGACCAGCAAAGACACCGACGCGACCGCCGCGAGCAGCAGCGTAAGCACCTTGCTCGAGGCTTCCTGCGCCTGCAGGATCTCGGCCAGGTTGCGGATGCTGAAGTCGTCGTCGGCGCCGGGCTGCAGCTTGTGGCGCTGGCGCAACAGCTCGCGGATGCGGTCCTCGGCATCCTTCATGTTCTGCCCGTCGCGCACCTTGACCGAAATCACGCCTACGCGCCGCAGCTTGCCCTGCGGATTGCCGAACAGGCGGTTGCGCGCGGTGGTCAGCGGCACCAGCACGACGTCGTCCTGGTCCTGCCCCATCATGCTCTGGCCTTTCTTGTCGAGCACGCCGATGACGGTAAACGGGACCTTGCGTATGCGTATCTGCTGGTCCACCGGATCGGCGCCGCCGAACAGCTCCCTGACTATGGTCTGGCCGACGAGCGCGACCTTGCCAGCGCCGCTCACCTCCTGCGGCTCGAAGCCGCGGCCCGAAACGATATTCCACTCGCGCGCCTCGAGGTAT
>JAJZUN010000691.1 GCA_021848555.1 Pseudomonadota bacterium
GAGGGCGGCGCGGCGGCAATGAGCGGCCACGCCGGGCTCATCGCCATCCTGCTGCGCAACCTGATCGACAACGCCGTGCGCTACAGCCCCGCGGGCGGCAGCGTGCGCGTGCGCGCGCAGGCCGGCACACAGGGCGCGACGCTCACGGTCAGCGACCGGGGGCCGGGCATTCCCGCGGACGAACGCGACAAGGTCGGGCAGCGCTTCTACCGCATCCTCGGCACCGAGGAATTCGGCAGCGGCCTCGGCCTGTCGATCGTGAGGCGCATCGCGGAGCTGCACGGCGCCAGCCTCAGCCTCGCCGACGGCGAGCAGGGCAAGGGCTTGTCGGTCGCAGTCAACTTCCGCCGTTAGAACGCGAGCAGCACCGCCACGCCGGCCACGGTCAGCACCGCGCCCAGCGCCACGCGCGGCGGCACGCGCTCGTGGCGCAGGATCAGCAGGCTCAGCGCGAGCGTGAACAGCGGATAGGTCGCAATGATGGGCGAGACCAGCGCCACCTTGCCTTTGGCGAGGGCGGTATACATCAGGAACAGGCTCGCGCCGTTGAACATGCCGGTGGCGACGAACCAGGGTGTGGCGCGGCGGTCAGTGGGCGTTCGCTGCCCGCGCAATCGAGTCGCGGCGAGGATCACCACAGCCGATACGCTGTAGCCGATGAGCCCGGCGGCATAGGGACTGCCCCACAGCGCGAGCCCGGCTTTGGTCAGGACTTGCGCCAGCGCGCGCAGCGCCGCCGCCGCGACCGGCAGCGCGATCGCCCACAGCGGCCAGTCGCGCGCACGCGCGCCGCCGCTCCAGCTCAGCGCCAGCATGCCGAGCACGATGGCCGCGGTGCCGAGCACGTCGCCCGCGCTGAGGCCTTCGCCCAAGAACAGGATGGCGCCGGACAGCGCGAATAGGGGCGTGGTGCAGGACACGGCGCTGGTGATGGTCGGGCCCATGCGCTGGTTGCCGCTGTAAGTCAGCAGCGTCACCGCCGCGGGAAAGAACAGCCCCACCAGCGCGAACATCCCGGCCGCGGCGAGGTCGAAGCCGCCGGTGTCGAGCAGGAACGGCGCCAGGCACCAGAACACCAGCGTGGACGAGGGCACGCCTATCGCCGCGCCGGCCGCGGGCGACGCATAGCGCAGGCCCAGGCGCGTGGTGATCATGGCCGCGCCCAGGCCGGCCGCGGCGGCGAGCGCCCACAGTGCGGATGCGAGCTCGAGCTTCAATGCGGATGCCGGTGATGCAAATCGGGCAGATGCGGATGGCTGTGCGCAAGCGGCGCGTGCCGGTGCGCATGCGTGTGCGGCTCCGGCCCTTCGTCGCCGCGGTGCGCATGCTGGTGGTGCGCGTCGTGCGTGTGCACATGTTCGTGCGCGAGCGCCTCATGCGCATGCGCGTGGCCGTGCTGTTCGGTGAGCGTGAGCCAGGTCGCGCCGAGCATGAGCGCGAAGGCGGCGGCGAAGGTCGGCGTCGGCGCCTCGCCCAAGAGCAGGATGGAGAGCGCCGCGCCGATGAACGGCGCGGTGGAAAAATGCGCCGCGGCGCGTGCGCTGCCGAGGTGGCGCAGCGCGAGGATGTACAGCGCCAGGCTCACGCCATAGGCGAGCCAGCCGAGCGCGAGCGCGCCCGCGAGCGGCAGCGCTTGCGGCAGCTGCGCGCCCAGGGCCAGGGCCGCGGCGATGTTGACGCAGCCCGCGGCGAGGCCCTTGATCATGGCGATGCGCACCGGATCGGCGGCGGCGATGCGGCGCGTGAGATTGTTGTCCAGCGCCCACAGCGCGCAGGCGGCCGCGACCGCAAGCGTGCGCAGCGACAGCCCGACGCCGGCCTGCGGCGCATAGCCGAGCAACAGGCCGGCCGCGAGCATCAGGCAGGCGGCGACCCAGATGCGCGCCCCTACCGCCTCGCGGAACACCAGCGCGGCGATCAGCGCGGTCAGCATGCCTTCGAGATTGAGCAGCAGCGACACGCCGGATGCGCTCTCGCCGGCGAGCCCCCACAGCAGCAGCAGCGGCGCCGCGATCCCGCCGCAGGCGACCGCGCCGGCGAGCCAGGAATAGTCCGCCGCCTGCAGCGGCGCTTCGGTCCCGCCTTGTCCCGCGCGGCGGAGCAACTGCACCAGCGCGAGCCCGAGGCCGCTGCCCAGGTAGAGCAAGCCGGCGAGCATATTGGGCGCGACGTTCGCGAGCAGCAGCTTGGCCAGCGGCGTGCTCGCGCCGAACAGCGCGGCCGCGGCGAGGGCGATCAGGGCATAGCGTTGCGTGGCGAGGTCTAGCATCGGTTCGGCCTGGATGCCCTTGCATCTCGGGACCGGCGCAGCTGGAACCCAGCGGCGCCGCTCCGGTCCATTTCAGGGTCGATGAAGTATAGCATTGATTGTTTTGCGCTTTTTCTATCAGAATGAGACCGGAGCGGCTCAAGCGAAACGTGTCAACGCCTTGGCAGCCTGCCCGTTACTGGAAGTTCCGGCATTGCGGTTACCACCGCTTTGCTTGCACCGCGTTATCGACGTCGCTTCCTCATGACGGGACGATGGGTAGAGGCGGTAGGGGGCGCGCCGGTCATTTAAATCCATCTAGGAGGAGTCACTATGAGCAAGCTTCTGTCGATGTTGGTCGCCGCTGTATTCGCTGTTTCCACCGTTTCCGTTTTCGCCGCGGATGCTGCAAAAGCCCCCGAGAAAAAGGAAGAGATGAAGAAAGTGGAAAAGAAGACCGCCAAGAAAGCGCACAAGGCCAAGAAGGAAATGAAGAAAGAAGAGAAGAAAGAGGAAATGAAGAAGTAAGTTTTTCTTCTCCGCAGCAACGAGGGCAGGGTCATCCCTGCCCTTTTTTATTTGTTGTGCCCGGCAGGGCA
>JAJZUN010000692.1 GCA_021848555.1 Pseudomonadota bacterium
CGCCAGCCAGACCGGCTCTGCAAAAGTGCAAGTTGTTGATTCTTAACAAGAATGCATTTTTGCTGCGGTGCCGAAATTCGTTTGCAGCTAACGCCGATTGGCAACAGAATGGCAACAGCAGGAGGGTTGTTGCCATGGCAGGACGTCGGGTCGGACTGACCGTCAAGGAAATCGAAAACGCACGCGCCGATGGCGCGGACCGCTGGCTGAACGACGGCGGCGGCCTGTTCCTGCACGTGCGCCCTGCCGGCACCAAGACCTGGCGCCTGCGCTACACGGTGGCCGGCAAGCGCCGCATCGTCGACCTCGGCGACGCCAGGCTGAAGTCCCTCATGGAAGCCCGCCAGGACGCGGACCAGCTTCGCAGGGTCGTCGACAACGGCCTCGATCCGATCGAGGAACAACGCAAGGCCCGCGAGGCCGCCGAGGCCGAGCAGCAACGCCGCCAGCAGGAGATCGCCTCGCGCCGCACCCTGGCCGACGCCGCCGCGCTCTGGCACAAGCTGCAGTTGGCCAACCGCAAGGACGGCGGCATCGAAGCCATGCGCATGCTGCGCAAGGACGTCATCAACGTCCTCGGTCACCGCGATCTGCGCAGCATCGGGCGCGGCGATCTGCTCGCCTGCCTCGACGGCATCGTGGCGCGCGGCGCGCGCGTGCAGGCCAACCATTGCCTGGTCGCGCTCAAGCAGTTCTATCGCTGGTGCGAGGCCCGCGACTGGGTCGACCGCTCGCCGCTGACCTGGATCGCGAAGAAGCAGGTGGGCGGCGACATCAAGGAACGCGACCGCGTGCTCAGCCTGGACGAGATCCGCGCGCTGCGCGACCAATTGCCGCAGGCCAACCTGGAGCGCCACGCCGAACTCGCGATCTGGATCCTGCTGTCGACGCTGGTGCGTGTAGGCGAACTCAGCCAGGCCGCGTGGAAGGACGTCGACCTGAATGCGGGCGTCTGGTACCTCCCCGAAACCAAGAACGGCCAGCCGCACACCGTGTTCCTGTCGGAGTTCGCGCTGCGGCAGTTTCGGGAACTCAGGGAACTCACCGGCTGGTCGGCATGGGTGATGCCGTCGGCTCGCAAGCGTGCACCCGGCAAGGAGGCGCCCCAACCCGAGGTCGACGCGCCGATCGGCAAGCAGGCGCTGACCAAGCAGTTCACCGATCGTCAGAGTCCGCTGAACAAGAAGCACCGCACGCAGGCCAAGGGCACGCTGACCCTGGACGGCGGTCGCTGGACCGCGCACGACCTGCGCCGTACCGGCGCGACGATCATGGGCGAGAACGGCGTGATGTCCGAAGTGATCGAACGCTGCCTGAACCACAAGGAGCACCGCAAGGTGGTGCGGACCTATCAGCGGCAGGAATTGCTGCCGGAGCGGCGGGAGGCGTGGCGCGTCCTGGGCGATGCGCTGGATGCGGCCTTGAACGACACCCCTCGCAGGGTTGTGCCGCTTGGGACTGTGGCAAGGCCGCGAAGCGCGACGGTGCACTACCCCCAGTGGGGCCTCCCAAGGTCCCCGCGCCGCCAGACGTCATCCATCTGAACGCGCCGCGCTGAAATCTCCCGGCAGCGACGCCCGGCATCGGCACCTCGGCCTTTGCCGACCTTCACACGGTCAAGTCGTTGTGCCGGTCACGACCCATTGCGATCAATCGGTCAGTGAAGGCTTGCACCTGTTTACCGGCAGCGTCCAGGGGCGGTTCGTTGGCGTTGCCGGTTAGCGCGATTGTCATAAATGGTAAACAGCACCAAGACGAAGCGGTTACTTCGCGGCTTGGGCGACGCACTGTCGCCCCATCAGTGCTCCTCAGTCACATGAAGCACGTTCGGCTGTATGCTGTAACGATACAGCGTGCCACCGAGCAGGCGGAGACAGGGAGAGATGACCGAGGAGCAGCGGAAGGAGGCCATGTCCCGAGAGTTTTTGAGGATTCTCGCTGAAGGGCATGGCTTCAAGATTCTGAATGCGGCGCAAGATCATGGCGTCGATATGGGGATATGTCCTGTAAGCGTTCGAGAGATCGCTCCGGGACGGGTGAGGTATCTCGACTCCCAGTTCAAGCTTGATTTTCAACTCAAGGCCACGACAACTGCAGGTATTGTTGAGACAGATGAGGCGGTGAAGTACGACCTTGAAGCGAAAACGTACAACGATCTTGTGTTTCGCAAAGACGAGTTTCTTCCGTTGCACTTACTCGTCGTTGTCCTTCCTGCCGCACCACCTGCTTGCATTTCGGTTGAGCACGACAGACTTGGCTTGCTCGGTAGAGCGTTTTGGTATCTCCCGGACCAGAATGCCGAGGCAACCGAGAACGAGCACAGGATCCGGATCACGATTCCAAAATCCAATCAAATTGGCGCGAACTTCGTCAGAGAGCGATTTGAAGACTTGGGGGTCGAGCTATGAGCCTCAAGACTACCAACGTTCAAGAGCTCGCGGATCGACTTCGTGAATTGCTCGCCGAAGATGGTTGGCATGAGAAAAGCAGCACTCGCGGACTGCAGTTCTACGTTGCGCCTGAGAAGCTCGGCTTCAAGGGCAAATACACGATTGCTCTACCTTCGGATGCCGCGCGACCTAGCGCCGCAGGGCTGATACATGACGCTGCCAACGCACTCATGCAGATCTATGGATTCAGCAGAATTGGCGACTTTCTCAACCGCGCGACCTCGCTGATTGCAGCCAGAGTTCCCGCTAGACTTGCCTCCCGCTTTATCGACGGAAAGACATCTAATGGTGCTATGCCGCTAAGGTCACTCGCAGCTTACGTGACCAACATGCAGTTGGGCATCTATCGGAGCGCGAAGTTCAAGCTTGGCCCAGGTTCCAAAGAGAGCGAGTTAA
>JAJZUN010000693.1 GCA_021848555.1 Pseudomonadota bacterium
GTGAAGCTGTCGTTCTGTGCGGTGAAGGTGCCGATGTTTGCCATGATGAATCTCCTTTTGGTGGTGCAAGGTCGCGCCCATCGCGGCCTTGTCGGTGATCCGTAGGGCGAGGGGCGGGCGGGCTGCATCGCGCAGCGGCCGCAACGCAGTGGAGGACCGGGAGGAACGAGAAATTTGTTTCGCGAGGAAGCTGCGCAGCAGCGGGGAAATTTGTTGGGCCGGACGGTTGCGGCCATGAGGCCCGAGGCGCAGCCGGTCTCTCGCCAGGATTCACGACAAGCCAAGGCCGCCGTTGGGCGCGACCTCACCAAAAGGCAGCATGGCCCCGGCATCCCCGTACAGGCGCTGCGCCGGCACGCACCCCATCGCAGGCAAGGTCGGTCCGAATCACCAAGGATGAACGCTCCTCGCGCATCGTCGCCGGCGTGATGGATTGCGGCGTGGATGGCCCTGGGCATGGTGGACGGCTTATCGGCGTGCCGCCGTCGTTTCTGGCGGCTTGCCCGCCAGCGTCGGGGACGGTGCGCCATTGCCACAACCGGGCGCAGCAAAGTCCGTCGCGCGTCCCCCCTGTGCGGCGGGACGCGTTTTGGGGAGGGGTTGGGCTGTCGGCTGTTAGAACGCGCGCGGCATACCTGTCGCGCGCGGCACGCAAAAAATGCCCCGGCGAAAATTCGCCGGGGCATCTTGCTTACTCGCTGGCCTCAGCATCCGGGAGCGTTTCTGCTTGCGCCTCCTGTACCGCTACCTGCAGCATCACCGGCAGCCAACCCGTGCCCACCGCCAGCCGTTCCGCTTCGCTGGCCAGGTCGTTCTTCTTGAGCTTGGCGAGCCGCGCCGCGTGCTCCGGTGCGAACACCTTCACTGCCTCGATGGCTTTGGCCTTCGACACATGGGCGAAATAGCCTTCGGCGGTCGGTGTCCACCACGGGTGCATGTCGAGGCCCACCGCCTGCGCCAGTGCGGTGGCAGGCAATGTGTCTTCGCGCGGCGTGACCGCGCCCACCGTCGTAGCCACGCACACCGCCAGCAGCGACAGTAGTTCCTGTTGGGGCAACGCCAGCAGCTCCGCGAACAGTGCGTCCGGATCACTGGGTAGCCGCGCTGCCCACGCCTGCCGCACTTCTCGCAGGCTGATCAGGGCGGGCGACTGCGCCACGTCCGGCGCAAACGCATCCAGTCCATCCTGCGGCGAAGCGCTGATGTTGATCGGCGAATCGTCCGAACGGTAGCCATCGAACACCACGCGCAGCGCGAGGCGATGCACCACAGCCACCAGCGCCACTTGCGGGTGGCGGGCGACCTCCGCTTGCAGCGCTGCCGTGCGATGTGCGCTCAAGCGCCGCGCCAACTTCTCGGAAATGTTCGGCGTGGTCGGTTGCTGTGCCTCGCCTTCGCCAGCACCACCCTGCATGCCTTGCCGTTCCCGCGCCCGCAATGCCTTGGCCTCGGCCTCGCGCAGCAGGCCGCGATGGATGGTGACTTCGCCCGCGTGATCGACGGTCACGATAACCCCGGCCATCGCCAGAGTGTCTGACGCAAACACCAGCAGCGCCCGCTCTATGCCGTCGAGTTCCGCGCTCAACTTGTCACTTTCCTCGTAGAGGGCCGATGCTTCCTCTTCCATAATATCCTCGGCATCGTCGGCATTCAGTCTGTCTTCGATGGCCTGTTGCCGCGCTTGCAGCCGCGCAATGCGCTTGGCCTCGGTCTTGTTTGGCGTGCGCCGGTCACGTCGGGCGCGCTGGAACCCATGCAGTTCCGCCGACGTGATGCGCGGCACCGCTTCAACCCATGCCCAGCCTTCCGCTCGGACACTGTCAGCAATGGTGGCGAGCTTGTCTCGCGCAAGATTGTCTAGCAAAGACGCATCGGTCAGGAACACCCCCCGTCTATCGTCCGAGAACAGATCGCGCCGCGCGCCACCGCCGGCGGCCTCGTAAGCGTCGATACCAATAAAACGTGCCAACGAATCGCGCGTGGCGTCGATCTCGCGTTCGGTCAGGTGCTCGCGCAAGGCCTGCGGGCTGCGCTGCCACTGCGGCGCATCATAGAACGCCGCCTCCTGCGCTGCATGGTCATCAGTGATGGCGAGCGCCATCAACTGGTCAAGCGTGACAGCATCGGCGCGATAGTCGGCCAGCAGGCGCGGCGAAACATTCGCCAGCTTCAAGCGTCGCTGTACCACCAAGGGTGTCACGCCGAAATCGGCGGCGATGTCCTCGATGGGCCGACCTTCGGCCACCAGGGCAGCGAACGCCTCGAACTGCTCGGCGGGGTGCATGGCTTCGCGCTGCACGTTCTCGGTCAGGCTCACGGTGCGCGCCGCCGCATCCGGTATCAGCAGGCAAGGCACGTCATAGGTTTTGGCCAGCTTGTGCCGCTTCGCCAGCAGCTTCAACGCGGCCAGCCGCCGCTTGCCTGCGACGACTTCGTAATGCTCGCCGTCGCACGATGCGGTGACGGTGAGGTTTTGCAGCAGACCGACGCGGGCGATGCTCGACGCCAGTTCGGAAATCGACGCGCCGCCGCTCTTGCGCACGTTGCGGCTGGAAGGCCGCAACTGCGATAGAGGAATCAATAGCAGGTCGTGTGCTGCAACGGTAGCGGCGGTGACTGCTTGCAATGCCTGAGTTTCTTGATAGGTAACGGTGTTCATAGTGATATCTCCTGTCAGTTGAAAAACGAAAATGGATGAAGAAAAACTCGTTGTCGATTTCACGGTGTCGATGTCTGCATGAGCGACCCTCCTTGGTTTCAAAGCCGACCGGATTCCAAGATTCGGAGCCCGGTGTGGACTTGTGTTTGTTCGGCGCAGTGACCTGGGCGGGTCGCTGTTGCCGC
>JAJZUN010000694.1 GCA_021848555.1 Pseudomonadota bacterium
CGCCTGGCCGTAGTGCTTTTGCAGCTCGCGCCCGACCAGCAGGTTGAACTTCTGGTCGGTGCCGCCAAGCTCGATGTCGGCGCGCATCGCCACCGAATCGTAGCCCTGCATCAGCGGGTAGAGGAATTCGTGGATCGCGATCGGCTGGTTCGCCTTGTAGCGCTTGCCGAAATCGTCGCGCTCCAGCATGCGCGCCACGGTGGAGGTCGCGGCGAGCTTGATCATGCCCGCGGCGCCAAGCGCATCGCCCCATGTCGAGTTGAAGCAAATCTCGGTCTTCTCGGCGTCGAGTATCTTGAATACCTGCGCCTTGTAGGTCACCGCGTTGGCTTCGATCTCGGCGCGCGTCAGCGGCGGCCGCGTCACGTTCTTGCCGGTGGGATCGCCGATCAAGCCGGTGAAATCGCCGATGAGAAACATGACGTGATGACCCAGTTCCTGGAACTGGCGCATCTTGTTGATCAGCACGGTGTGCCCGAGATGCAGGTCGGGCGCCGTAGGATCGAAGCCGGTCTTGACGCGCAGCGGCCGGCCGGTCTTGATCTTTTCCGCCAGTTCTTCCTCTACCAGCAGCTCGCCGCAGCCGCGTTTGATGATCTGCATGGCAGATTCAATTGCATCGCTTTTCATTGCGCTCCATATCCGGCACAGCGGAAATCGGCTGTGCTACACTTGCGGCGGACCAAAAAAGCCCAACCGGATGAATAAACACGAAAAACAGATTTTAACGCACTTCGGCGGTCGACGAGAATCAAAACTCCGTCTGCGCTGGATCGTCGCCCTGTGCAGCCTGCCTTTTCTCGGCATGGTTGCAGCCTTTGGCACAGCACCTGACACCGAGTATTCCTTGGTCCCGACGAGAACGGTGGTGGAAGCGCTGGATATCGCCCGCCCGGAGCCGTCCGCCGATGCCGGCCAGGTGTTCTGGCGCGAAGAGCGTTTCGGACGCGGCGACACCATTTCCGACCTGCTTGCACGTCTGGGCGTGAACGACGAGGAAGCGCGCGCTTTCCTGCTCAAAGTAAAATCCGGACGCTCAATGCAGCTGCTGCGCCCGGGTACCACGGTGCAGGCGCGCACCGCCGACGACGGCAGCCTGCTCGCGCTGCGCTATATCACCGACAAGGGCCGGCTGATCGGCTTCGAGAAACAGGGCGCGGAATTCGCGCCGGTCGAGCAGCAGCTCTCGCTGTCGCCGGAGCAGCAGATGAAGTCCGGCGAGATCCGCAGTTCGCTGTTCGCCGCCACCGATGCGGCCGGCCTGTCGGACAATGTCGCCACCCAGATCGCCGACATGTTCGCGGGCGATATCGATTTTCACCGCGACCTGCGCCGCGGCGACAAATTCACGGTGATCTACGAGATGTTCTATCACGAGGGCCGCGCGATCAAGTCGGGGCGCCTGCTCGCCGCCGAGTTCATCAACCAGGGCCGGAGTTACCGCACGGTCTGGTACCAGGACGCGGAAGGCAAGGGAGGGTACTACACCCCGGAGGGCAAGAACCTGCGCAAGGCCTTCCTGCGCTCGCCGCTGGAGTTCTCCCGCATCAGCTCCGGTTTCGCGATGCGCTTTCACCCTATCCTGCACCAGTGGCGCACGCACAAGGGCATCGACTACGCCGCCCCGGTCGGCACCAATGTCAAAGCCACCGCAGACGGCACGGTCGAGTATGCCGGAAGGCAGAACGGCTACGGCAACGTCGTCACGCTCAAGCACCAGAGCGGCATTAGCACCTCCTATGCCCACCTCAGCAGCATCACTGCCGGCCTGCACAAAGGCACGCGGGTGCAGCAGGGCGACGTAATCGGGCATGTAGGCCAGACCGGCTGGGCGACAGGACCGCATCTGCACTACGAATTCCGCGTCAACAACGAGGTGCGCAACCCGCTCAAGGTCGCGCTGCCCGCGGCACTGCCCATCCCGCCGCAGCAGATGGCGGCATTCAACAACGTATCCGGGCCGATGGCGGCGAAACTGAACCTGCTCAAGAACACCAACCTGGCCTTGATCGAGTAAGGGCATACTCTCGCGCCAATACCCGCGCAATCTGCCCGCCAGCCTGACACCCCGGCTATCGGCCGCAGCAAAAAAAACGGGAGCCGCGGCTCCCGTTGGACCGACCTGTAAAGCGTCTCAGGGGGTAAAGGACGAGCCGCAACCGCAGGTGCTGGTCGCGTTCGGATTCTTGATCACGAACTGCGCACCTTCCAGGCCTTCCTGGTAATCGATTTCCGCTCCGACCAGATACTGGTAGCTCATCGCATCGATCAGCAGGGTGACGCCGTTCTTTTCCATCGCGGTGTCGTCATCGTTCTTGACCTCGTCGAAGGTAAAGCCGTACTGGAAGCCGGAACAGCCGCCGCCGCTGACGAATACGCGCAGCTTGAGCTCGTCGTTGCCCTCTTCCTCGATCAATTCCTTCACCTTGTTCGCCGCGTTGTCGGTGAACAGCAACGGCGCGGGCATCTCGGCTACTGCATTCATGTCCTTACTCCTGAATAATGTCTAACCACCAGACTCGCACTCAACTACGCGAGGCGATCTTCAACTCGACCGTCTTGGCGCTCTCGGCCATGCCGGAATTATGCACCAACCGGCCTTCCACCACCGCGCCGAGGTGCATTTCCAGCGTATTGTAATGCACATCCCCTTTGACGCGGGAATGCCCCTGAAGTTCTAGAAACTCGGCCGAGTGTACCGGCCCGTTGATGGTCCCGTTGACCACCAGATGCGACACATGTATCTCGCCGTCGATGCGCGCCTGCTCGCTGACCACCAGGGTGCTGGGCTGATCGCCCGCCGCGTGGACGTTGCCCTTTATCTGGCCGTCCACGCGCAGGCCG
>JAJZUN010000695.1 GCA_021848555.1 Pseudomonadota bacterium
GACGATCGGGTCGCCGTCGTGGACCCCGTAGTGAAGGAGGGCCTGGGCGGTCGCCACGGCTTTGTCGGGCGGCAGCCTGTCGAGGAGGTTGCCGAGAGTGGATCCGGTGTGTTGGTCTTCGTTCATGCGCGTTACCTCATTACTCACCAGTCGATAATATAGTCTACAATCGTGGAACCAATTGACGCAATGTCGGTCTCATGTGACATGAAGCTAGACGGTCGAACGCTCGATCACATGACGCTCGAACAGATCCGCCGCATGGCGGTGCAACGGGTTCGCGAGGGTGAAAGCCCCGCGGCGGTGATCGCCTCGTATGGGTTCTGCCGCACGACGATCTACAAGTGGATGAAAGCTGCGGCGGGACGCGGACACGGTCTGAAGGCGTTGCGCTCCAGCCGTGGCACGGGGCGCCCACGCCGCCTCACCCCCGCGCAGGAACGGCAAGTCTTCCGCTGGGTCAATGGGCGCGATCCGCACCAGTACGGACTGGACTTCGGACTGTGGACGCGCGCACTCGTCGCCATGCTGATCGAGCGGAAGTTCGGCATTCGACTGGGGGTCACGGCGGTCGGTGCGCTGCTTGCGAAGCTGGAACTGACGCCGCAGAAACCGCTGCAGCGTGCCTACCAGCGCGACCCGCAGGCCATCGCACGCTGGCAGCGCCAGACCTATCCGGCGCTGGCCCGCCAGGCGAAGCGCGAAGGGGCGGAGATCCTGTTCTGGGACGAATCGGGCTTTCGCGCCGACACCGTGCACGGCAAGACGTGGGCACTGCGTGGCCAGACGCCGGTGGTGCAGCGGCCCGGCCAGCGCCAATCGATGTCGGCGGCCTCGGCCGTGAGTGCCCGGGGCGCCTTCTGGTTCTGCACCTATGACGGCGCGCTCAACGGCGAGCTGTTTGTCGAGTTGCTGCGCCAGTTGATGCATCGGCGCAAGAAGCCCGTACACCTGATTCTCGATAGCTTGCCGGCGCACAAGCGCGCCATCGTGCGCGATTACGTGGAGGCCACCGAAGGCAAGCTGATGCTGCATTTCCTGCCGGGCTATGCGCCTGACCTCAATCCCGACGAACTGGTCTGGAGTCACGTCAAGCGCACCGGTACCGCTCGGCGGCCTTTGCAGCAGGGCGAGAAGCTCCGTGAGCGCATCGACGCAGAACTCGCCGCGCTCCGCGACGATCCGAAGTTGGTGCGCTCATTCTTCCAGACACCTTCTGTCGCCTATATTCGCGACTGCTGAGTAAATTCATCGCTTCAGCTTTCATCTCAAGCCCTCCATCTCCATGGCTTACAAAGTGTTAGAGCATGAATGCTGAGAAAGATTCAGAGGCATGTAAAAGGTTAAGAGGCATGTAAAATAATGGCTCAACGCGGATTCGTGTGGGTCGTTTTCCGTATTGTTGGCACGTTACGAAGCGTCGGTATCGGGTATTTCATCGTTCTGGGCTCCTCCGTGAAAGGGAACGTCGATGAAGCGTGCGCGCACATGGTGTGAGCTGTATTCGTTTCCCGGATTCCGGGCGGCGGCGAGGCTCAAGGGTGTGTTCGGTGATCCGGATGTACGTGTGGCGATACTGCGTCGCAAAAAAAGACCGGGACGTGTTCGTGCTGTAGCCGCACGCGCTGTTCGATCTACGACCGGCGCGTGGTGCGGGCGCGGGATCTGGGCGCGGGTGGGTTTCGCATCGAGCTTGAATTCGAGCGGGCGCGCGTAAGCTGTCCGGATTGCGGGGTGCGCATGGAGTACCTGGACTGGCTGGCACGCAACCCGCGGTACACGGCGCGCTACGCACTGCACGTCGGGACGCTGGCCCGCACGATGACCGTCAAGGATGCGGCCCGCGCTGAACGGCTGCACCATACCACCGTCAAGGACCTGGACAAGCTGTCTATGGCCGAACAGCTGCGCCGCAACCCGATGCCTGCCACCTCGGCCATCGGCGTGGACGAGATCAGTATCCGCAAGGGCCACGACTACCGGGTGGTGGTGAGCGACCTTGAGCGCCAACGACCGATCTGGTTTGGCGGGTCGGGACGCAAACAGGAAGACTTGGCGCTGTTCTTCGCGGCCTATGGCGCGCGCCGCTGTGCGGGCATCCGGGTGGCGGTGATGGACATGTGGAAACCGTTCCGCCAGGCCGCGCACGAGCACGCCCCGCAAGCGCAGATCGTGTTCGACAAGTTCCACATCCTGCGCCACCTGAACGATGCGCTCGATGCGGTGCGCCGGGCCGAGTATGCGCGGGTACGAGGTGAGCCACGCCGCTTCATCAAAGGCAACCGCTATACCCTGCTGTCGCACCGGGAGAACCTGGACCTCGATGGCCGCCAGGCGCTCAAGACGCTGCTCGCCGCCAACAAACGGCTCAACACCGCTTACCTGCTCAAGGAATCGTTCGGGCAGCTGTGGGACTACTCGAGCGAAGCCTGGGCCAAGAAGTTCTTCGAGAACTGGAAAGACGCACTCAAGTGGCGGCGCCTCAAGCCGTTCGAGAAGTTCGCACAGACGATCGAACGTCATTGGGACGGCATCGTTTCTTACTGCAGGCCCGACAATAAAGTCTCGCTCGGATGCGTGGAAGGACTGAACAACACGATTCGCGTCATCCAGCGCAAGGCCTATGGCTTCCGCGATGAACAGTACCTGGCCATGAAGATCATTGCGCATTTTTTGCCGCCGCTCCCGGATCATGCAAAAATCACCCACACGAATCCGCGTTGAGCCAAAATAATTATGTTACTTCAACTTCATCCCGCAGCATGTCCGAAGCGCCCGAAACGTAAAGCCATAATGGGCAGCACCAGCAGGTTCAAAATGGTAGATGTGAGCAGACCGCC
>JAJZUN010000696.1 GCA_021848555.1 Pseudomonadota bacterium
CAGACTTCGACCAGTGAGCCGCTGCTCGCGCGCGCAAGCAGCGGCCACAGCACATTGAGCGCCATGGCCAGCATGGCCAGCCAGAAACCGAGTTGGTGGGATGATTGTCTTCGCAGCATTAGTCGCGCTTTGTAGCACAAAGGCCGCGGGCGGCGCAAGCCGCCCCGGATCTGATCGCGCCCGGAGCGCGCAGGCGGTTCAGCCAGTTTGCGTCTGGCTCAGCAGCCTGCGGATATCTTCCGCTGTCTTATCCGAAGACTGATCCGGCTTCACCGCCAGGCGCAAGCGCCCCAGTTCGTCGTAGACGTAGGTGTAGGCGGTGTGATCGATGGTGTAAGAGTTGCCGGTCGGCACCTTCTGGTAGTACACGCGGAAGTCCTTGGCTGCCTTCTCGGTGCCCGCGAGATCCGCGTAAAGCCCAATGAAGCTGGCGTCGAACGCAGAGGTGTAGCCTTTGATGACCTCCGGGGTGTCGCGTTCCGGATCCAGAGTGATGAAGATTACCTGAATCTTCCCCCCATCCTTGCCGAGCGCGTTGCGCACTTCGACCGCGCGCAGCAGCGCCGTCGGGCATACTACCGGGCACTGCACGAAGCCGAAGAAGATCATCACCAGCTTGCCGTGAAAATCCGCCAAGGTGCGCAGCCGTCCTTCGGTATCGGTCAGCCGGAAGTCCTTGCCGTAGTCCGCGCCGGTGACATCCATGGAATTGAACGACGGTCGATCGCCGCATCCCCAGAAGGCAAGCGGCGCCGCGGCCACTGTCGCGAGCGCACGCCTGCGATTCATATGCCTATCTCGACAATGAATCCGCGGCCAACTGGCGACACCACTACCGCCTGGCTGCCTGGAGTTTCACCGGACCACCGCCTCATAAACGCTTGCTACGCTACCAATTCCAATTTGCTGAAATCGAGCAGTCGCAGTGCGCCATTCGCTGGAACCCACCGCTAGGAAATCAACAGATAGACGCCGAACGCAACCGCGGCGCCGCCGGCCAAGCGGACCAGATGCGGCCTGGCCCATTTCTGTGCCAACTGGCCAAGCCCGATGCCGCAGCCGTGCAAGAAGCCGGTGGCCAGCACGAAACCAGTGGCATAGGCCATGCCGGACACAGTCTCTGGCATCTCGGCACCATGTGCGTGGCCGTGAAACACCGCAAACAGCCCAACCAGGACGCCACTGGTTAACAACGGCAACTTAACGGCAGCCGCAATGAGCAGGCTGAGGACGAGCACCGACGCTCCGATGCCAGGTTCGACGAAGGGAATTGGGATACCGGCTGCGCCAATCGCACCGCCGGCCGACATAGCCGTCACAAAACTGAGGGGTACAACCCATACCGCGCGGCCGCCGCGCTGCGCCGCCCAGAGGCCCACCGCCACCATCGCCGCTACGTGGTCGAACCCGAAGACTGGATGCGCCAGGCCATTCAAAATGCCGCTTGTCTGTCCCACTCCAACATGGGCTTGCGCCAGTGATGGGGCTAACAACATCGCAAACGCCCACGCCGTCCACCACATCGCTGATTTTGCTCGCAGGGAAATCTTCATTTCATCTCCACTTGACGCCGGAAGCGGTACTTCGAATGAGAAAGGTAACTGCAATTATGCCTGTGCAATTGTGCGATAGGCAAAGAGTTCTTGCGTGAGTGTCGGGAGCAAATGGAAATGTCCGATTCCATAGCAGATGCATTGTCCGCTTTCTTGCAGAGGGCGGGAAACCGGCGAAGGGCATGGTAGAGCGACCGCTACGCTAGTATAGTTGTCTCCTATGAAGCAATCTGCATTGCGTATCGCGGTGATCATGGAAAGGCGAGCGCTCGCAAATCGCTGGCAGACGCAGACCTGGGAGGCAATCGGCATCGTCCCGGAAAGCGGCGACGCCGCGTCCCCGCGCGTGCTCCTGCAGGACGAGACGCACACGCAATGGCTGCACGGCGGATTCGAACTGGAACTGCATCGCGACGAGGCGGAGAACTATTACCTTAACATGTCGGCACGGCAGCCCTGCGTGTTCATAGTCTGGCGCATGGAGGAAGACTTGGCGGTGCCGAAATTCGTCACCGTCAGTTATGGCGAAGCCGCGCGCTTCATGGACGCGAGCGAGCAGGTGGATAAGGTTCCGATGCCGCGCGACATGTGCGACTGGCTCGGCGATTTCGTCAATCAGCACTACAAGCCCGAGCCGAAGCGGCGCGGCCGTCCGCCCTCGTTCAAGGGAGCGAAAAGAGATTGAGCGCAGAGAACGACATGGAAGCCTTCCTGTCGCGCTGGTCGCGACGCAAGCTGGAAGCGAAGGAAAATCCTCCGGCAGCGCCGCCGGAGGCCGAGCTGGCCGATACTGCTCCTGCGGCGCCATACTTGTCCGCGACGGCACCTGCGGCCCCTGGATCGGCGCAAAGCATGAGTCCTGAGTACCGGGAATTCTTCGACCCGGGGGTGGATGAGAAACTGCGGCGCGCGGCACTGCGGGAACTGTTCAGCGAGCCGCAGTTCAACGTCATGGATGGTCTGGACACCTATATCGACGACTACTCCAAAGCCGATCCGATTCCGGATGCGATGCTGCGCCAGCTGAATCAGGCTAAGGAGCTGTTACTGTACGACGACGAGAAACCGCCGGAGCCCGTCGAAGGCGAAGAAGCCGTGGCCGCAAGCCCGGCAGAGGCGGTTCCCGAGCAGCTGGTGGATGCGGGTACGTTGAGCGACCCGCCGCGGGTGCGTGCCTCCGATGAAAGCGCGGAAGTCGTGACCTGCCCCGCCGCGCCTGCGGAGGGCAAGGACAAAAAATGACTAACCGTGCGATTTAGTTAGCTTGTAGTATATG
>JAJZUN010000697.1 GCA_021848555.1 Pseudomonadota bacterium
CGCTGGTGCGCGCCTACTTCGACAACGTCGCGCGTGATCTTGCGACGCAGGCATGAGCGCCCCATGAATCGCTCGCTTCCCGTTCCGGAAATCGCCGATCGCGCCGATCTGGAGGCCATCGCCGCCTGGGTCGAGCCGGGCGCGAGCGTGCTCGACCTGGGCTGCGGCGAAGGCCTGCTGCTGCAATACCTGAGCCGCAGCCGCGACGTGCGCGGCTACGGCATCGACATCAGCGACGAGAACGTGCTCGCCTGCGTCAAGAATTCGGTCAACGTGATCCAGAGCGATTTGGAGACGGGACTGGCCGGCTTCGATGCCGGGTCGTTCGACTACGTCATCCTGTCGCAGACGCTGCAGGCCATGCACCGCACCGAGGAAATCATCCTGGAAATGCTGCGTGTCGGACGCCAGGGCATCGTGTCCTTCCCCAATTTCGGCTACTGGCCGCAGCGGCTGCAGATCATGCGCGGCCGCATGCCGCTGTCCGACGTGCTGCCCTACGAGTGGTTCAACACGCCCAATGTGCACTTGTGCACGTTGGCGGATTTCGAGGATTTCTGCGCCAGCCACGGCGTGCGCATCCTCGAGCGCATCGTGATGCAGGGCGAGCGCCGCATCCGCTTCGCGCCCAACCTGCGCGGCAGCGTGGCCGTATACAGGTTCGAGAGGGCCTGAACGTTCAAGCCGGCTGCGGCTGCGCCCGCTCCACTGCGGCGATCTGCACCCGCATATGCCACACCAGCCATAGCCCGGGCAGCGCGGCGACGAAGGTGAGCACGAAGAAATTGGCCCAGCCCATGAACTCGACCAGGCCGCCGGTGACCGGTCCGAACAGGATGCGCCCGAGCGAGGCCAGCGCCGACAGCAGCGCGTACTGCGTCGCGGAAAAGCTGTGGTTGCACAGCGCCATGGCGAAAGCGACGAAGGCCGCAGTGCCCATGCCGCTGGCGAGGTTCTCGAAGCCGACCGCGAACACCAGCAGCGGGTAGCTCTTGCCGGCCCAGGCGAGCACTGCAAACGAAAGATTGGAGATCGCCTGCAGCGCGCCGAACAGGAGCAGCGCGCGCGTCAGGCTCATGCGCACCAGCAGCAGGCCGCCGACCAGGCCCCCGGTGAGCAGCGAGGCGAGGCCCAGTACTTTATTGATGGTGCCGACGTCGGTGAGCGAAAAGCCGACGCCGCGGATCAGGAAGGCCGTGGTGAGCGTGCCGGCGAGCGCATCGCCGAATTTGTACAGCACGATCAACGCGAGCAGCTGCAGCGCCCCGGGGCGCGCGAGCAGATCGCGCAGCGGCCCGACGACGGCCGCGCGCAGGCTGCGCGGCGGCGTCCCGCGCAGTTGCGGCTCGGGCGCGGCGAAGCTGGTCGCGATGCCCACGACCATCAGCGCGGCCATGGTGAAGAACGTCTGGCGCCAGCCGATCTGGTCGGCCAGGATCAGCGCGAGGCCGCCCGAGGCCAGCATGGCGACGCGGTAGCCGAGCACGCCCACTGCCGCGCCCATGCCGCGCTCCGCCGTCGGCAGCAGATCGGTACGATAGGCGTCGATGACGATGTCCTGCGACGCCGACGCAAACGCGACCGCTAGCGCGAGGCAGCCGAGCAGCCACAGGTTCGCCTGCGGCGTCAACAGCGCCATGACCGCAATGCCTGCGGCCAGCGCCAGCTGTGTCAGCAGCATCCAGCCGCGGCGGCGTCCGAGAAACGGCGGCACATAGCGGTCCATCAGCGGCGACCAGAGAAACTTGAGCAGGTAGGGGATGCCGATCCAGGTAAACCAGGCGATGGTCATGATGTCGACGCCGGACACGGTGAGCCAGGCCTGCAGCGTGCTCCCGGTCAGCGCCAGCGGCAGCCCCGAGGAAAATCCGAGCAGCAGCACGGCGGCGATGCGCGGACTGCGCAGGATCTCCAGGTAGGGCGACGACATGGGGCCGATTCTACCTGCGTTGGCGGACAGCCACGGTTGATTTGACTGGAGAAAGCCGGTAGCCTACTAGGCTTCCACCGGCGCCTTAGCCGGAGCGGCTTTTTCCAGTCAGAGAGGCAACAATCATGAGCAACGATACCGATATTTCCCGGGACAAACTCGCATCCGATTTGCGCATCGTGATTGCCGACGCAGAGGAGTTGCTGCGGGCGACGGCCGGCCAGGTGGGCGAGAAGGCCGTGATCGCGCGCGAGCGCATCCAGGAAAGCCTGCGCGTGGCCAAGGACAAGCTGGCGCGTGCGGAGGAAGTCGTGGTCGACAAGACCAAGGCCGCGGCGCGCGCTACCGACGATTACGTGCATGATCATCCCTGGGGCGCGGTGGGCATCGCCGCCGCGGTCGGGCTGGTCATGGGCATGCTGATCAGCCGCCGCTAGTCATGGCGGAACGCGAAGGCGGCGCCGCGCGCGGCGGCCTTCTGCATTCGATCAAACATCTGGCGCACACGCTGCTCGGCGCGGCGCAGACGCGCCTTGAAATCCTCGCCACCGAAATCGAAGAGGAACGGCTGCGGCTGGAGCAGTTGCTGCTGTACGCGCTGGCGGCGGCGTTTTGCGCCGGCCTCGGCGTCGTGTTGTGCGTCGCCCTGGTGGTGCTCATTTTCTGGGACACGCACCGGCTCGCCGCAGTCGGCGTGCTCGCCGCGGGTTTTCTTGCGGCGGGCGCGGGCCTGGTCCTGATCCTGCGCGACAAGGCGAAATCGCGGCCCAAACCATTTGCGATTACGCGCGGCGAACTGGCCAAGGACAGCGCCATGCTGCGGGAGCCGCGGGCGTGAACTCGCGCCTCGCCGCAGTCGAACTCAAACGCGCGCGCCTGCTCGAGCGCGCAGCGCG
>JAJZUN010000698.1 GCA_021848555.1 Pseudomonadota bacterium
GCGCGAAGTCAATTCCAGCGACACGCCGCGCGCATGATTGGCATCGATCGGCTTCACCGCCACCGGCAGACCGATGTCCTCTGCCGCTGCCCAGGCATCGTCCGCGCCGCTGACGATGCGCCCTTCGGGCACCGGCACGCCGCAGGCGGCAAGCAGGCTCTTGGTCAGGTCCTTGTCGCGTGAAATGCCTTCGGCGATCGCCGAAGTCGCGTCGGTCTCCGCGGTCCAGATCCGTCGCTGCCGGCAGCCGTAGCCGATCTGTACCAGATTGCCCTCGTTGAGTCGGATCCAGGGAATGCGCCGTTCAGTCGCCGCATCGACAATGCTCTCGGTGCTGGGGCCGAGGCAAAGGGAATCGGCCAGTTCGCGCAGCTTCGCTATCGCGCTCGGCACGTCGAACGAGGTGTCGTTGATGGCCGCCATGACCAGGTCGCGGGCCGCCTCGAGGCAGGCACGGGTAACCTGTTCCTGGCGCGAGCGCACGACGACGCGATAAATGCCGCGCTTGGAAGTCTGACGCGCCTTGCCGAAGCCGGTGCGCTGACCGGCCAGGTTCTGCAGTTCGAGCGCGACATGTTCCAGGATATGGCCCGCCCAGGTGCCCTCGCGCAAACGTTGCAGGAAACCGCCGTATTCGCCGACGCTGCAGCGGTGCTCGATCAGCGAAGGCAGCCAGGAGGACAGGCGCTCATAGAAGCCGGGGATGCTGTTGGAGGGGGCATCCTCCAGATCTCCGATATCGACCCATGCCTCGATGATCGGGCGGTAGGTCCAGAGGTTTGGTCCGCGTAGCGAGGTTAAACGCAAGAATTCGATATTTTTATATTTCACGTATAGGGCCTGCCGCCGCGCTGAGCGCCCGGCAAAGATTGAGTCTAGACCTGGGAGCTTTAACGCGGGATATAGGGTTAGGGTTTACCAGATTTCGACAAGAATTTCGCGGCCTGCGATCAGCATCGAGAGTGGGGGCGCGTAATTCGGCATATACTCATAAATAAAGGAGTGACATTGCACCGCAGCAATATGGCCGCAGCCCCTGATAGCGGGTGCATTTCATAGATGATTTCCGCTAACAATCATAGAGTTGATCAGCTTTCTGCATTGCCCGACGCTTGGCGGGCACAGATCGAGGCAGGTCTGGCGGCAGACGAGAGCCTTCAAGTCTGGCTGGAAACCGATCTGGACACCGAGCTGCGCTATTCCCCGGGGCTGTTGGTGCTGACGAACCAACGCCTGCTCGCGCTTCAGGCGGAGGAGCCGAAACGGCGGGAGTGGACTTTCAGGCCGGGACTCAGCCTGATGCACCACGATTATGCCGGGGTCGGCACGCTGGAATTGCGCGACGAGGCCTCCTGTCTCGCAAGCTGGCGTTACACCATCGGTCAGAACCCGGCTGCGCAGCGGCTGTTCGACGAATTCGAGCGGCAGCGCGACAGCCGCGTATCCGGCCGTCCCATCGAGCGGCCTGCCGAAGAGCGCTGCCCCAAGTGCAACACCCTGCTCGAACCCGGCCAGGAGGAATGCCCCGTCTGCGCGCGCGAGATCCATGCGCCGCCGTCGACGCGCACCTTGCTGCGGCTGGGACGTTTCGCCAAGCCCTATCGCTGGCCTTTGTTCTGGGGCTTCATCCTTACGCTGATTTCGACCGCCGCCGCCATGGTGCCGCCCTACCTGACCATGCCGCTGATGGACGACGTGCTGATCCCCTATCAGAGCGGCAAGCCCATCGATGCCGGTCTGGTCGTGCTGTTGCTGGGCGGCCTGCTCGGCGCCGCCGTGCTCGCCTGGGGCTTGGGCTGGGTGAAAACCTATATCCTTTCGCTCGTGGCGGAGCATATCGGCTCGGACTTGCGCACCGCCACTTTCGAACATCTGATGCGGCTGTCGCTCGAATACTACGGCGGCAAACGCACCGGCGATTTGATGGCGCGCATCGGCTCGGAATCGGACCGCATCTGCCAGTTCCTCTCGGTGCATGTGCTCGAGTTCGCCACCGACATGCTCATGATCGCGATGACCGCGGTCATACTCTTTTCCGTCGACCCCTGGCTCGCGCTGGTCACCCTGCTGCCCCTGCCGTTCATCGCCTGGATGATCCAATTGGTGCGCCACCGGCTGCGCATCGGCTTCGAGAAGGCCGACCGCATCTGGTCCGAAATCTCCAATGTGCTGGCCGACACCATTCCCGGCATCCGCGTGGTGAAGGCCTTCGCCCAGGAGAAGCGTGAAACCCAGCGCTTCCGCGCCGCGAACGCAATCAATCTGACCGTGAACGACCGCGTCAACCGCATCTGGTCGCTGTTCTCGCCGACGGTGACCCTGCTCACCGAAGTCGGCCTGCTCGTCGTCTGGGCTTTCGGCATCTGGCAGGTGTCGCGCGACCAGATCACCGTGGGCGTATTGACCGCCTTTCTCGCCTATATCACGCGCTTCTACACGCGCTTGGATTCCATGAGCCGCATCGTCTCCACCACACAGCGCGCGGCCACCGGCGCAAAGCGCCTGTTCGACATACTCGATCATGTCTCCAGCGTGCCGGAGCCGGCGCATCCGGTGCGCCTGGGCGAGGTAAAAGGACGCATCGAGATTCGCGACGTCGGCTTTCGCTACGGCAACCGCTCGGTGCTGCGCGGCGTCGATCTCAGCGTGGAACCGGGCGAGATGATCGGCCTGGTCGGCCACAGCGGCTCGGGCAAGACTACGCTGGTGAACCTCATCTGCCGCTTCTACGACATAACCGAGGGCGTTATCCGCCTCGACGGCACCGACATCCGCTCGCTCGCGGTCGCCGATTACAGGCGCAACATCGGCTTGGTGCTGCAG
>JAJZUN010000699.1 GCA_021848555.1 Pseudomonadota bacterium
GGTGGCCTCGCGCCTGCCATGGGTCGTGGCTGCGGTGATTACCGTGGTGGTACCCTTCCTCGTGCTGGGCCTGTCGCGCTGGCTGGTGGGCGGCAATTTCGTCGGGGAGCAGGGCGCGATCATCCTGCTGTTCTTCGGCTGGGTGACCGGCGCGCAGCTGCTGTTCGCGACCTACCGCCTGCGCGTGGACAGCCCGTGGCGGCTGATGGCCATGATCATCCTGTCGCTGGTCATCGTGGTGGCGGGCTATACGCTGATCGAACGGGGCTTCGATCTCTTCCTTTACCCGGATCGCGCGCTGAGCGAACGCATCTATGCAGCGGCAAGCATCCCGCTCACAACCTTCGAAGCGCTGGTTACTGTCCTCACCGCCGCGATCGTGGTGGGCTGGCTCGTCACCTACTATGCGACGGCCAACGGTCGCGCGCGCGGACGCAAGGCGTCGCCGTTGCGACTGGCGCTCTATTCGCTGATCTCGCGCGAGTTCTACGTGGCCGACGTATACGCCTGGCTGACCCAAGCCGTGCTCGGCCTGTCGCGCCGCCTGAACGTATGGCTGCGATGGGTGTGACATGACGCTGTTGCTGATCGCCGCGCTGTTTCTGCCCTTGTTTCCGCTGAGCATCGTGCTCAACAGCATGTTGGCGCAGCTGCACCGGCCATTTGTGCGCTGCGCGCTGCTGATGCTTTGGCCGCAGTTCGGCGTGGAGCTGCTGCAGGCCGCACCGCAAGCTGTGCCGTGGTATTTTGTGCCTTGGGCGCTGCTGACGTCCGGTATCTACGCACTACGGCTCCTGACCGTGCGCGACATGGGCCGGTGGGCGGGCTTTCTCGCTGCGTCCGGCCTCGCGTTCACCTGGGCGATGGCCGCCGGCGGTGCCGATGCCCTTGGCCTGCATCTGTTCGCCCTCTGGTTCAGCCTGCCACCCGCATTGCTGGTGCTGCTCGCCGACCCGCTGACCCGACGATTCGGCGCCGCTTACGCGGGGCTGCGGGGTGGCCTCATCGGATGCCTGCCGCGCCTGTCCGGCGTGCTGGCGGTGACCGTGCTGGCCGCGGTCGCCACGCCCCCCTTCCCGGGCTTCTTCGCGCTCCTGCATCTGCTGCACACGCTTGACTGGACAGGCGCCGTCGGCGGCCTGACGATCTGGCTGATCTGGGGTTGGGCCGCAACGAGGTTGTTGCAAGGCTTCATCTTCGGAGCCAACCCTATTCGGTCCATTGCCGACATCGGGCGCGCCGCGACTCTGGCCTACACCGGCGTGCTGGGTGCATTCGTGGCCGCCGGCCTTTACCTGACGGGGGGTGGCTTATGAGCCTTGCGCTTGGACGTCGCCTGAAGATTCGTGCCATGGTCCACGTGGCCGGGGAGCCCATTCCCTTTTTCTGGCCCATGCGCACCTTCATCCACCACAACCCGCTCTATGGGCTGGAGCACCTTCCGTTCGAAAAGGCGGTCGCCGAGGGTAAGCGCCTGTTTCACGCTCACGGCTTCCTGCCGCGTCCGCTTCAGCAGCGCTATCTGATCGAAGGCAAAGTGGACGGCGGCGTGCTCGGGGAACAGGTAGCGCGCTTTATCGCCGCACAGCCGGATATTTCAGGCCTGGGCCGTGATCTGGATCTGCACCGGCTGCTGACGACGCTGCTGACCCGGATCGAGGAGCCCGTCGGTGAACTGCCTTCGCTTGCCGACGCGCGTGACATCCATGCTGTTCTGGCCGGTTTGGCCTTGCCCGCACGCGAGATCGGAGAGGAGGCGCTGGTAGCGCAGCTGCGACGCAACATGCCTCCCGGACAGCCGCTTTACGCCGCCGTGGACGCGCTCTTCGGCACCGAGATCGGTGCGACGCTGGATGAATTGGTGATCAAGAGCTGCCTCGACTTCTTCGACGAGGGCCAATCAGTGTGGCAAATGCCCGGACGGGAGCAAGGCCTGTTCGCCGCCTGGAGCGCCGTGGCGCGGCGCAACCTGCGCCTGTTCATCCGCGGCCTGCATATCAAGCGCATTCTCGCCGACGACGACACGCCGGAAGGCATCATCAGCCACGTCATGGACGAGCTGGGCGTGCCCGAAGACGACTGGATGAATCACTTCACCTGCGAGTTGACGCGGCTGCACGGCTGGGCTGGCTTCATCCGCTGGCGCACGGGCGCCAAACACTACCACTGGAGCCGCCACTATCCCGCCGATCTGGTCGACTATCTCGCGATCCGCCTGGTGCTCGGTCTGGCGCTGCTGCGCGAGCACGCGCAGCGCACCGGCACGCCTGCGACCGTTGCGGACCTATCGCGCTTCGTCGAGAGCCACCCGGCGGAAACCTACCTGCGACGCGAGTTCCATGGCGGGCAGGTGCTGCCGGAGATGGCGCATGCGGTCGAGGATGCCATCGCCAGCGGACGGCCCGCGCGCGTTGCCCGCCTGCTGCCGCAGTACCTCGCGCGTGCGCGCGGGCAGGAAGCACGGCGCCACGCGCGCGCCCTTCTTAAGCTCGCCAGCCGCGCGGAAATGGCTGATGCCCTCCGGCGCCTGGCTGAAGGAGAAATCGCCCGGCTAGGCGCGTTGATCGCCCGCTTTGAACAGGAGGAGGGTCTCATGTGGCTAAACGCGCGGGAGGCCCGCTACAGGGACCGGCTGTTAGGCTGCCTGAACCTCAAACAACCTCCGCAACGCGAAAAACGGCCATTCGCGCAGGCAATGTTCTGCATCGACGTCCGCTCGGAGCGCATCCGCCGCCACTTGGAGAAGGTCGGCGACTACCAGACCTTCGGCATTGCCGGGTTCTTTGGCGTGCCGGTCAGCTTCATCGGTCTGGACAAGGGCAG
>JAJZUN010000700.1 GCA_021848555.1 Pseudomonadota bacterium
ACATCACGCCGTTTTCCCCGGCGCGGCCTATGCTGCATACGCGCACCTGCGGATCCTGGTGCGTCTTCTTGATGATTTCCTCGGTTTTCCACACGGTCTGGCCCCACAGGTGGGCGGCGTCGCGCAGCTCGGCCTTGTCGTCCTCGATCGAGAGGTAGACCGGCTTGGGCGACTTGCCTTCGAAGATCACCATGTCCCAGCCGGCGAACTTCATTTCCGCGCCGAAATAGCCGCCCGAGTTGGAGCAGGCGATGGCGCCGGTCAGCGCGCCCTTGGTGATGACCGAATAGCGTCCGCCGGTCGAGGCGGGCGTGCCGGTCAGCGGCCCGGTGGCCATGATCAGTTTGTTGGCGGGCGAGAGCGGATCGACTTTGGGATCCACCTCTTCGACGAAGTATTTGGTCGCGAGGCCGCGCTGGCCCAGATATTCCTGCGCCCATTTCATGTTGAGCGCTTCCGGCTTGCACGTGCCCTTGGTCAGATCAACGCGCAGAACTTTCCGTGTCCATCCCATGGTCCTCTCCTCTTATCCGTTGGCACGCGGTTGAGTGTCGGTCTTGCCGGCCCACTGCTGCATCTTGTCCAGGCCGGTCCAGTTCGCGTCGACATAGGTGATGGCGGCTGTCGGGCAGGCGCTGGCGCAGGCCGGGTCGCCGCCGCACAGGTCGCACTTCTGCACTTTGCCGGTCTCGGCGACGTAGTTGATGGTGCCGAACGGGCAGGCGATGGTGCAGACCTTGCAGCCGACGCAGGTGGCGTCGTTCACGACCTTGGCGCCGGTCAGCGCATCGATCTTGATCGCGTCCACCGGACAGGCATGCAGGCACCAAGCCTCGGCGCACTGGGTGCAGGTGTAAGGCACTTTGCGCCCGGCGTGTTCGAAGTTGAACACTTTGATGCGCGACTTGGATATATTGAACACACCGTAATTCTCATAGGAACACGCCATCTCGCATTGCAGGCAGCCTGTGCATTTGTTGGCATCGATATACAGCGATTTCTGCATGGCCCGGTCTCCTGGTTGGTATCGTTGCTGTTTGGGGGCGTCGCGGTGATTTGCCGAATTTCCTCGAATTCTGCAAAATCCAGTCTAGTGCGAACGCGGGCGCCTGTAAATGGGGTAGGGGAACTTTGACCGGCCGCCGCCCCCGGCTGCCGGATTCTGCGCTAGCATCCGCAGTACCCACTATCCAGCAATGGTTTCTAAGGAAGTCATCATGACCGACCTCTCCGATCTCGGCTCCTCCGCGTTCTGGCGCGTCAACCCCAAGGACTCCGATCCGGGCGAAACGCGCGAATGGCTGGAGGCGTTCGACGCCCTGGTCGAGGCCGAAGGCCGCGAGCGCGCGACCTATCTGCTGCGCCGGCTGCTCGATCATGCGCGCAAGCGCCGGGTGCAACTGCCGCCGGTATTGAACACGCCCTACCGCAACAGCGTCGGCCTCGCCGACCAGCCGCAGTTTCCCGGCAATCTGGAGGTCGAGCTGCGCCTGTCGTCCATCGTGCGCTGGAACGCGCTGGCGATGGTGGTGCGCGCCAACCGCGCGTATCCGGAACTGGGCGGCCACATCGCCAGCTACGCCTCGGCGGCGGACCTGTTCGAGGTCGGTTTCAACCATTGCTTCCGCGCCGGCCCGGCCGGAGAGAAAATCGGCGACGCCGGCGGGGACCTGGTCTATTTTCAGCCGCACTCGGCGACCGGTGTCTATGCGCGCGCCTTTCTCGAAGGCCGCCTGAGCGAAGCGCAACTCGGGCACTACCGGCGCGAGACCGGCGTTGTAGCCGGGGATGCGCACCCGGCCGGCGCCGGCTCCGCGCCGGCGCATCAGGGCCCGGGCCTGTCGTCCTATCCCCATCCCTGGCTGATGCCGGATTTCTGGCAGTTTCCGACCGGCTCCATGGGCTTGGGGCCGATTCAGGCGATCTATCAGGCGCGCTTTATGAAATACCTCGCCGGCCGCGGCATACTCGATACCGCCGGCCGCAAGGTCTGGGCCTTCGTCGGCGACGGCGAAATGGACGAGCCCGAGTCGCTGGCGGGCCTGTCGCTGGCGGCGCGCGAGGGCCTGGACAATCTGATCGTCGTGGTCAACTGCAATCTGCAGCGCCTGGACGGCCCGGTGCGCGGCAACGGCTCGGTGATCCAGGAACTCGAAGGCTTGTACGCCGGCGCCGGCTGGAATGTGGTGAAACTCCTCTGGGGCTCGGACTGGGATGCGCTGTTTGCGCGCGACGACGACGGGATGCTGCTGCAGCGCCTGCACGAAACCGTGGACGGCGAATTCCAGACCTACGCGGCCACCGACGGCCGCTTCAACCGCGAGCATTTTTTCAACAAGTATCCCGAACTGCAGGCGCTGGTCGCGCACATGTCCGACGACGATATCGACCGCCTGCGCCGCGGCGGCCACGACCCGGTAAAGATCTACGCGGCCTATCACACCGCCATGCACCACCGCGGCCAGCCCACGGTAATCCTCGCCCAGACCAAGAAGGGTTACGGCATGGGCCACTGGGGCCAGGGAAAAATGAGCACGCACCAGCAGAAGAAGCTCGACCTCGAAGCGCTGCGCGCGTTTCGCGAGCGCTTTTCCCTGCCGCTGTCGGACGAGGACATCGAGCAGGTGCGCTTTTTCAAGCCGGCGGCGGACACGCCGGAAATGAAATACCTGCATGCGCGCCGCCAGGCGCTGGGCGGCTACCTGCCCGCGCGCTCCCGGATTGCGCCGAAACTGGAGGTACCGGCGCTGGCCCAGTTCGCCCGGATACTGGAGGGCTCGAACGCGCGCGAGCAGTCCACCACCATGGCGTTCGTGCAGA
>JAJZUN010000701.1 GCA_021848555.1 Pseudomonadota bacterium
CACCGTGCCGAGTTCGCAGTCCACTTCGACCACCGCCAGTTGGGCGGCAAAGGCATAGCTGGCGTAGGGCGCGCCCTGGCCGTCGGCATCCTGCGGGCTGGTGGGCGGATCGAAATAGCCTTCGCCGCGCAGCACGTCGGCGCCGAAGCGCGCGGGCAACAAGGAAAGATCGTAATGATGTTCACCCTGGGCGTCGTGCGCGATCACCACGCTGCCGTGCAATTCGAGCTTGGCGTCGCTCGCAGCCTCGGTCAATTCGATCAGCTTGCGGCGCAGGTCCAGCCCGGCGAGTTCGACCGCCTTGCCCGAAACCAAAGTCTGGCGCGAAGCCGAGGTCTTGCCTGCGTCCGCGGTGAGATCGGTGTCGCCCATGACGATGCGGAACTGCGCCATCGGCAGCCCCAGCGCGTCGGCGGCGATTTGCGTGAGGATGGTGTTCGAGCCCTGGCCGATGTCGACCGCGCCGTTGTACAGCGTCAATCCGCCTTGCGCCGAGAGCCCGATGCGCATGGTCGAGGGGTTGGACAGGGCGGTATTGCCTATGCCGTACCACATGCAGCCCAGGCCCGCGCCGCGGCGTTTGCCTTGCGCGCCGCGATTGAATTCGGCGCAGCCGGCCAAGGCGCTTTCCCAATGGGTTTTCAGCGCATCGAGGCATTGCGCCATGCCGACCGAGTGCGCCAGCACCTGGCCGGTGGCCGTGGCGTCGCCCGCCTTGAGCGCGTTGAGGCGGCGAAACGCCAGGCGGTCCATGCCGAGCTTGTCGGCGAGTTCGTCCATCATGGCTTCGTGCGCGATCGCGCCCTGCGGCACGCCGAAGCCGCGGAACGCCCCCGAAGGATGGCAGTGGGTGAAAAACGCACGGCCGCGCGCCGCGACATGCGGCACGAAATAGGGGCCGCTCGCGTGTATGGGCACGCGCGTGGCCACGGTCGGTCCCCAGCTCGCATAGGCGCCGGTGTCGAAATCGGCCTGGGTTTCGATCGCCACAAGCTTGCCGCTGGCGTCGCAGCCGGATTTGATGCGGATCTTCGAGGGGTGGCGCTTGGTGCTGGCGGCCATGCTTTCGGGCCGGGTGTAGACACAGGCCACCGGCCTATGCAACAGCCAGGCCGCGAGGCCGACCAGCGGCTGCACCGACAGGTCGAGCTTGCCGCCGAAGCCGCCACCGCAGGCCGTGGGCACGATGCGGATCTGTTCGCGCGCGAGTTTCATCACCACGGCCATTTCGTCGCGGTCCATATAGGGTGTCTGGGTGGTGACGTGGATTTCCAGCCGATCGCCCACGCGACGCGCCCAGCCCGCTTCGGGTTCGATGTAGGCGTGTTCGACGAAACCGGTTTCGAATGTGGCTTCCGCGATTGCGGCGCAGCCGGCGAAAGCCGCCGCCGCATCGCCCTTCCTGACCCAGCCGTCGAGCAACAGATTGCCCGGCTTGTCCGCCTGCACCAGCGGCGCGCCCGGCGCCTGCGCTGCGGCGAGGCCCATGACCGGCGGCAGAGGCGTGTAGCGGAGCGGCAGTTCGGCGTCGTCGAACGCCTCGACCGCCGCGCGCGTCCCGACCAGCGCCAGCACGGCTTCGCCGCGAAAGCGCACCACGCCATCGGCCAGCACCGGCTGGTCCTTGATGTGCGGATAGATGCCGAAGCCATTGCTGGGAACGTCGCGCGCGCTCAGGATGCGGGCTATGCCCGGATGCGCGGCGGAGTAAGCGGCGAGATCGCCGAGTTCGAAGCGCGCGTGATGGTGCGGCGAGCGCACTACGCGCAGCCACAGCGCGTCCGCGGGAATCGCGTCGGCGCCGTAACGCTCCGCGCCGGTCAGCTTGGCCACGCCGTCCACCTTGGGCACGCGTGCGCCGATGGCGGCGCCAGCCGCGGGTAGGAGAGCGCCGGCTGCGGGGGTGGGTGGCAACTGCGCTTGCGCCGCATCCAGCACCGCTTCGATGATCTTCTGGTAGCCGGTGCAGCGGCAGAGCACGCCGCCCAGCGCGTGTTGCACTTCGGCGGCGCTGGGCCGCTGCTTGCGCGCCAGCAAGTCCGCCGCAGCCATCAACATGCCCGGCGTGCAGATGCCGCATTGCGCCGCGCCGTGCTTGTGAAATGCGCGCTGCAGGCCGGAAAGCGTGTCGCTCGCGGCCAGGCCCTCCACGGTCGTGACTTCGCGTCCGTTCACCTGCGCGACCGCGGTGAGGCAGGAGCACACTTGCTTTCCGTCCAGCAGTACGGTGCAGGCGCCGCAGTCGCCGGCATTGCAGCCTATTTTGGTGCCGGTCAGGCCGAGATCGTCGCGCAGCACGTCGGAAAGCCGTTTCGCCGGATCGCCCGCATAGTCGTAAGCGTGGCCGTTGACGCGTAGCTGCAGCACCGGGTTCTGTGTCACGCCTGCGCTCCAAGGTGGTTCAGCACCCGGCGCGCCAGGGTCAGCGCGGCGTCCAGCCGATAGGCGCCGCTCGCACGCACATCGTCGATCGGGGCGAGCCCGGCCAGATGTTCGGCGCGCAGCCATGCGCCCAGCGCCGCGTCGCAGGGTTTTCCGGCGAGCGCGGCCTCCGCGAGCGGCAGGCGCTGCGCCACGCTCGAGCAGGCGCCGACGGCGACGCGCGCCGCGCGCACGCGGCGGGCCTCTATTTCCAGCGTCGCCGCGACCATGGCGATGGAGACGACGAGGTATTCGCGCGCACCGAGCTTGCTAAAGTGGCTGCGCGCCGCATGCGCCGGCTTGGGTACGAGGATGGCGGTGAGGAGCTGGCCGGGCCGCAGCGCGGTCTTGCGGTTGCCGAGCAGGAAGTCGGCAAGCGCTACAACGTTG
>JAJZUN010000702.1 GCA_021848555.1 Pseudomonadota bacterium
TCACCTGGCAGCGGCTGAAGCTGGTGCTGAAAGTGCTCCTGCCCACGATCGCGTATGTGCTCGCGATCCAGCTGATCGGCATCTATGTGGCCTCCACGCTATTCATCGGCGCATTCATGCGCGTCATGGACAAGTCCGGCTGGCTGAAAACCCTGCTGATCAGCGTCGGCGTAAGCGTGACGCTGTTCTGGCTGTTCGAGCTGCAGTTCATGGTGCCCTTGCCCAAAGGGCCGCTGGAAGCCCTGTTCGGCTACTGAGCCCTCCAGACCCAGACACTAATAAAAGGAACGTCAAGTGGAAGATCTCGCCTCGTTATTCCACGGATTTGCGGTCGCCCTGACCTGGTACAACATCGGCATGATGGCGGTCGGCATCATTCTGGGAATCATCATCGGCGTGCTGCCGGGCTTGGGCGGACCGAATGGGGTAGCGATTTTGCTGCCGCTCACCTTCACCATGTCGCCCACCTCGGCGATCATCATGTTGTCCTGCATTTACTGGGGAACGCTGTTCGCCGGTGCCATCACCTCGATCCTGTTCAACATTCCGGGGGAGACGCATTCGGTAGCGACGACTTTCGACGGCTACCCTCTGGCGCAGCAAGGGCGCGCGGGCGAGGCGCTCACCTCGGCATTCACCGGGTCGTTCATCGGCGCGTTCCTGGGGGTGCTGTTGATCACCTTCCTCGCGCCGCTGGTGGCAAAATTTGCGCTCGAATTCGGACCGCCCGAATTCTTCGCCGTCTATCTGCTCACTTTCAGCAGCTTCGTCGGCACCGGCAAGGATCCGGCGAAGACCATCATCTCCATGATGATCGGATTCGGCCTGGCCGCGATCGGCATGGATACCGTCAGCGGCGATTTGCGCATGACCTTCGGCTGGTCGGAGCTGTTGCGCGGCGTCGACTTCCTGATCGTGGTCATCGGCTTGTTCGGCCTCGGCGAAATTCTCATCAGTATGGAAGAGGGACTGGCGTTCGAAGGCAAGAGCGCCAAGATCAACCTGAAGGTAGTGCTGCAGACCTGGAAGAAACTGCCCAAGTACTGGCTCACGCTGGTGCGCAGTTCGATCATCGGCTGCTGGATGGGCATTACACCGGGCGGCGCCACCGCCGCATCCTTCATGGGCTACGGCGTCGCCAAACGCTTCTCGCCCAACGGCGATAAATTCGGCACCGGCGAGCTCGAAGGCGTCATTGCCCCGGAAACCGCCGCGCATGCGTCCGGGACCGCGGCGCTGCTGCCGATGCTGGCGCTGGGCATTCCCGGTTCGGCCACCGCCGCGGTGCTTCTGGGCGGACTCATGATCTGGGGGCTGCAGCCGGGACCGCTGCTGTTCGTCGAACAAAAGGAATTCGTCTGGGGCCTGATCGCGAGCATGTACCTGTCCAATATCGCCGGCCTGATCATCGTGCTGTCCACGGTGCCCCTGTTCGCCGCGATCCTGCGCATCCCGTTTTCCATCATCGCGCCAATCATCATCGTAGTGTGCGCGATCGGCGCCTACTCGGTGCACAGCGCGATGCTCGATATCTGGTTCATGGTTCTGTTCGGCGTGGTTGGCTATTTCCTGAAGAAGCTGGATTACCCCCTGGCGCCGCTGGTGCTGTCGCTGGTATTGGGCGATCGCGCGGAAAATGCGTTTCGCCAGACCATGCTGGGCTCGAAGGGCGCGCTGGGAGTGTTCTGGTCGAACCCGCTGGTCGGCTCGATCACCACGCTGGCGCTGGTGCTGCTGTTCTGGCCCGCGATATCGTTTGCATGGAACAGGATCAGCCGGCGGGAAAACGGGGGCATGGCAGGGAAGCGAGTATAGGTCAGCCGAGGACCGTGCGACGCGCGCCGTGTCGCGCGTCGGCCGCGGGCAAATTTGCTTGAGTACAAGCATGCCTGATCCAGTCGATTTCGAGTGCTAAAGTGGTTTGGTCCGAGACCGCGCGGCCGATCGATGCTTCCCGTTTCAAATATTGTGGCTGTCGCCGCAAGATTGTTGCGGCGCAACGCCGTCAGCTTTTATTTGTAAGGCTGCGCGCGGCGGCCTAGAATACGCGCCAGGGATCGCGCCGCGGATATCAATTACACGGAGAAACCGGGGCGGCACGAAGCTCATAACGCGAATTCTAAATTGACCACACTGGAGGAACCATTCATGAAGAAGTCCCACTGGAAGACCACGCTGCTTGCGCTGGCTGCCACCGCCGTCTGCGGCGCCGCATTCGCGGGCCCGATCACGCTGCGCGCCTCGCATCAGTTCCCGGGAGGCAAGGGCGACGTGCGCGACGACATGGTGCAGATGATCGCACGCGACGCCAAGGCTGCGAATGTCGATCTCGCGATTCAGGTGTATCCGGGCGCCTCGCTGTTCAAGCCCGAGCAGCAGTGGAATGCGATGGTCAACGGCCAGCTCGATATGACCCTGTTCCCGCTCGATTACGCCAGCGGCCAGGTGCGCGCGTTCAGCGCCACGCTGATGCCCGGCCTGGTGCGCAACTACGCGCGCGCCAAGCGTCTCAATGATTCGCAGTTCATGAAGGACATCCGCGCGAAAATCGAGCAGGCCGGGGTCATTGTGCTGTCGGACGCCTGGTTTGGCGGCGGCATGGCCTCCAAGCGCAGCTGCATCCTGCAGCCCGCGGACGTGAAAGGGCTGAAGTTCCGCGCCGCGGGTCCGACGTTCGCGCAAATGTGGCAGAGCGCCGGCGCCTCGATCGTGTCTGTGCCGTCGAACGAAATCTACAATGCGTTCCAGACCGGCGTGGCCGAGGGCACCGACACCAGCATGGGCAGCTTCATTTCGTTCCGCCTGTA
>JAJZUN010000703.1 GCA_021848555.1 Pseudomonadota bacterium
GCTGGTGGCCGGCCCGACCGGCATGGGCAAGTCGGTTCTGCTCGCCACGCTGGCGATGCAGTTCCGCCGCTATCCCGGCTCGCGCATCTTCGCCTTCGACATGGGGCGTTCGATGCGCGCCACCATTCTCGGCCTGGGCGGCGAGCACTACGACCTGGGCGCAGATGGTGCGATCGCGTTTCAGCCGCTCGCACGCATCGACCGGGAAGGCTATCGCACTTGGGCGGCCGAGTGGGTTGAAGGCCGCCTGCGGCATGAAGGCATTGCGATCGGCCCTGATGAGAAGGTGGCCATCTGGTCGGCGCTCGGCAGTCTCGCAGGCGCGCCCGTGGAGCAGCGCACGCTCACCGGCCTATCGGTGCTGCTGCAATCCAACGTACTGCGCCAAGCGCTCGCGCCCTACGTGCTCGGCGGCGCTCACGGCAAGCTGCTGGATGCCGACAACGACCGGCTTGGCGTGGGCGACGTTCAAGGCTTCGAGATGGAGGAGCTGATGCACAGCAAGGCGGCGGTGCTGGCCGTGCTGGGCTACCTGTTCGCGCGCTTCGACGAGCGTTTCGACGGAGCGCCAACGCTGCTGATCCTGGATGAAGCCTGGCTGTTCCTGGATGACCTGGTGTTTGCGGCGCGCATTCGCCAGTGGCTCAAGACGCTGCGCAAGAAGAACGTCAGCGTCATCTTCGCCACGCAATCGCTCGCCGACATCAAGGGCTCGACCATCGCGCCCGCGATCATCGAGAGCTGCGCCAGCCGCATCTTCCTGCCGAATCCGCAGGCGACCGAACCACAGATTCGCACCATCTACGAGGGCTTCGGACTGAATGCCCGGCAGATCGAGATCGTCGCCACCGCACAGCCCAAGCGCGACTACTACTACCAGTCGCGTCTCGGCAACCGCCTGTTCGATCTGGACCTTGGGCCGGTCACGCTCGCCTTTGCGGGCGCTTCGACACCCCAAGACCAGCGCGCTATCGACAACGTGCTGCGCGATGCCGGAACACCGGGCTTCGCAGGCGCCTGGCTGCGTCATCGCGGCCTCGATTGGGCGGCCGACCTATTGCCGTCCGCTCCCTCGGCCGCATCCTTCCTTGCTTCTCAACCTTTGGAGGTTTCACCATGAAAAAACGTCTTCTTGCCGTCGCTGCCGCCGCCTTGATCGGTGCCATGCCCGTCGCGCAAGCGCAATGGGTCGTCATCGACCCGACCAATCTCGTGCAGAACACGATGACGGCGATTCGCACGCTGGAGCAGATCAATAACCAGATCAAGCAGCTTCAGAACGAAGCGCAGTCCTTGATGAACGACGCTCGCAACCTCGCGAGTCTGCCGTTCAACGTGGTCAATCGCCTGCGGGCCAACCTCGACACGACGCGGCAACTGATCGCCCAAGCGCGGGGGCTGGCCTTCGACATCCAGAACATGGACCAGCAGTTCGCACAACTCTACCCGGAGCAGTACGCCGCCACCGTGAGCGGCAACCAGATGTTCCAGGACGCGCACCAGCGCTGGCAGAACACTCTCCAGGGCTTGCAGACCGCCATGCGCATGCAGGCGCAGGTGTCGCAAAACCTGAACCAGGATGAGGGCGTATTGGCAGATCTGGTCGACCGGAGTCAATCGGCCACTGGCGCCTTGCAGGCCATGCAGGCCACCAACCAGCTCTTGGCCCTGCAAGCCAAGCAGTCCATCCAGACCCAGCAGCTCCAGCTCACGCAGGGCCGTGCGGCCTCGTTGGAACTGGCTCGGCAAGCTGCGGCCGTTGAGCGCGGACGTGAGGTGACGCGCCGCTTTCTTGGTGGTGGCACAGCGTACACGCCGCAGTCCGTGAACTTCTACGGCAACTGACGGATGCAGCCATGAACGACGTCTCCGTCATCGACCGTTTCCTCAATGTCTTCTCCACGTACATCGATTCGGGGTTCGGCCTGCTGCACGGTGAAGTCGCTTTCCTGACCGCGACGCTGGTGGCGATCGACATGACCCTGGCCGGCCTCTACTGGGCTATGGGCCACGCCACCGGCCAGGGCGAGGACGTGATGGCCAAGCTTCTGCGCAAGGTGCTCTACGTCGGCGCCTTCGCCTACATCATCGGCAACTTCAACTGGCTCTCGGGCATCGTGTTCCGGTCCTTCGCCGGCCTCGGCCTGACGGCCTCCGGTTCGACCATGACCATGGCGACCTTCCTGCAGCCGGGGCGTCTGGCCAAGACCGGCATCGACGCTGCTGCACCCATCCTGCAACAGATCAGCGAGATGGCCGGCTTCCCGGAGGTGTTCATCAACATCGCGCCCATCGTCGTGATGTTCCTCGCTTGGCTGATCGTCATCATCAGCTTCTTCGTGCTGGCGGTACAGCTCTTCGTCACGCTGATCGAGTTCAAGCTCACCACGCTCGCCGGCTTCGTCCTGGTGCCGTTCGCACTCTGGAACAAGACTGCCTTCCTCGCTGAAAAGGTGCTCGGAAACGTGGTGTCGTCGGGCATCAAGGTGCTGGTACTGGCCGTGATCGTGGGTATTGGCACGGGGCTGTTCGCCGAATTTCAGGTCACGCCCAGTGAGCCATCCATTGACCACGCACTGGTGGTGATGCTGGCCTCGCTCGCCATGCTTGCACTCGGCATCTTCGGCCCCGGCATCGCCACCGGCCTGGTGTCAGGTGCGCCGCAGCTTGGTGCCGGTGCAATGGCCGGTGCAGCGATGGGCGCGGCCGGCACGGCCGTTGCAGTTGGTGCCGCCGCGACCGGTGTGGGCAGCGCGGTTGCGGCCGGGGCGCGCATGGCACCCGCCGCCGCCAAGATGGCAG
>JAJZUN010000704.1 GCA_021848555.1 Pseudomonadota bacterium
GCAAAATCTATCTCAACTTGCATGCCTGATCTCAACATCCCGATGGCATCGCCTCGGATTATTTACAGAAAGAAAGTTGCACTGCCAGTACGAAAGGCGATGGAAATAATGGCGACCGACATCGCTGGCGTGGCGGACGCCGATCTTGGGCACGTCGCACGGCAGGTTGGTCTATCGAGAGCGCACTTCTTCGATCTCTTCAAGAGGGACACGTCGCTGACTCCAAGGTTGTTCTGGAACATGCTTCGGATGGAAGAGGCGTACCGTAGGATCACCCGAGATAATGACCCCCTAGTCACAATCTCCCACAACCTGGGGTTTCGGGCGCAGCCCCAATTCACGCGATTCTTTGCGCAGAACCACGGCGTGCCGCCGTCCACCTATCGAAAGCTCGCCCTGCACGCATAGCTCCTGCCGGCGGGCCTGGACGGCGAAATACTTCTGGGCCTGGGCGATTTCCGGCTTGTCGCGGGTCGCCGTTCTGGGCGATGAGGTAGCAGGCGAAGCGGGAGAGGTGGTAGTCATCGACTTCCCGCTGGCTGCCTGACCCAATGTCGACCATTTTGCCGGCGCCGGCAAAATGATGGTCGGGGCGGTTTCCCGATCGCTCGCAGGAGGTCATCGCCCGCTCGATGGCCTGCTCGAAGCGTCGCCACTGGCTGTAACCCAGGAGCGATTGCAGGTCGCGGGCGCTCCAGTACTCGGCGCCGTGCTCGTTGGTCTGCTTGATGGCCTCGAAGGACTTGTCCCCGAGTGTCGGAAGCTGCTTGCCGTTCATGGTCGTCTCCAGCGATCGGTAGCGGGAGGGTTCCCGGATGGCATGGCGAGTTTACCCGTAGGGCACCCGTGGGGTATCCGAAAACGCTATACACTTTGCTACCGACTTTGTCGGTCATTCTTTTCGAGAAGCCACCCTTGCAGCAAGCTGCCCCCTTTTTTTGGCTCTCTTGGCAAACCGCCGTCGCGCCAGCACCGACTTTTCTCCCCCGCGTTGTCGGCATCGGCACAACTGGCGTGGTTTTTCTCCACTCATCCGACATTTGCCGTTACATTCCGCGCTTGACCGTCGCCAGGGCCGCCACATATACTGCATCCAACAACACCCGCCACGCCTCTGCTTGCAAGCGCACCCCGGCGGGTTTTTTATTGCCCATGAAATTCACCAAGCCCGCCATCGATCTTGATGCCCAGATCGCGCAACTGCGCGAGCGCGGGCTGTCGATCGCCGACGAGTCGCGCGCCATGCATTACCTGCGGTGGGTGGGTTACTACCGGCTGGCCGGGTATTCGCTGCCGCTCCAGGTGAATTACAACGCCGACGGTTCGCATCGCTTCCTCGATGGCGTGAGCTTCGAGGATGTTCTCGACCTCTACGTCTTCGACCGCAAGTTGCGGCTGGCGGTGATGGACGCGGTGGAGCGGGTCGAAGTGGCTTTCCGCGCCCAGTTTTCGCAAACCATGAGCGAGCAGCACGGGCCGCACTGGTTCATGGATGCCGCCCACTTCCAGTCGAGCTACGACCACGCCGATTTCATCGCGCGCATCAAGAAGGATATCGGCTACGATCACGCGAAGGCGGCGATGCGCCAGACCTTCATCAAGCACTATTACGACAAATACGGCGACCCCGAGCTGCCGCCGTCGTGGATGATCTTCGAGGTGCTGTCGTTCGGCACGGTGTCGCTGGCCTTCAAGCATCTGACGCGGCAGAACCAGAAGTCGGTGGCCAAACCCTTCGGCCTGGCCGGCGAGGTGCTGGCCTCCTGGCTGCATGCGCTGTCCTACCTGCGTAATCTGGCGGCGCACCACCAGCGCCTGTGGAACCGCACCTACACGATCAAGCCGATCCAGGCGAAGCAGTACGCCGCCGAGTTGCAGCACACCTCGCGCTTCTATGCGCAGGCCGTGATGACCGAGGTGCTGTTGAAAGTGGTGTCTCCCGACACGAAATGGGGTCAGCGGTTGGCCGACCTGCTGGCCGAGCATCCGAAGGTCGATGCGCGCCGTCTCGGCTTCCCCGACGACTGGCGGCAGCGTCAGCTATGGCAGGCGTAGCCGTTCTCTCCACGGACGGAGGCATGATGATCGTGTCCATAATTGTGTCCATGCGAAAGGAATGCAGAATGCGAACACAACAACGGCGCGGCTTCGCGCCGGTTCGCTAGCTTCTGCATCGGTGACGGCGCTGGCGGGACGCCATAGACGTGGAATTCGACCCGATCTGGATCACCCTGCTGCTGGCCGCCGGCTTCGCCGGCTTCATCGATGCAGTGGCGGGCGGCGGCGGATTGATCCAGGTGCCGGCGCTGTTCGCCGCCCTGCCGCGCGAGATGCCGGCGACGCTGTTCGGCACCAACAAGCTCTCCTCGATCTTCGGCACCCTGAGCGCGGCGCGGCGCTATGTCCGCGCCGTCGAGGTGCCCTGGCATCTGCTCCTTCCCGCGGCGGCGGCGGCCTTCGTATTTTCTTGCGTCGGTGCGGCGGTGGTGAGCTGGCTGCCCAAGGACGTCGTGCGTCCGCTCGTGCTGGTGCTGCTCGTCGCCGTGGCGGTCTATACCTGGACCCGGCCGGACTTCGGCGCGAGCGAGCGCGCGCCGCGCATCGCCGCCGACAGGAGGTTGCCGGTCGCCCTGCTGGTCGGCGCGCTGCTGGGCTTTTACGACGGTTTCTTCGGCCCCGGTGCAGGCAGTTTCATGATCTTCGCGTTCGTTCGGTTGTTCGGCATGGATTTCCTGCACGCCTCGGCGAGCGCCAAGATCATGAATGCGGCCACCAATGCCGGGGCGCTGCTCCTGTT
>JAJZUN010000705.1 GCA_021848555.1 Pseudomonadota bacterium
AGAGTCAATGTTGCTGGGGTCTTCAATGAGCTCCTGAAATAGCTCATTATCGACTTCATTTAGGGTTAGCTTTGGCTCTTTTTCTTTCGTCTTGCGATCTGTGCTGGCTAGGTAGTCATTCTTGACGGAAACTACGACTTCTATATCCCCTTTGTCCGCGAAGATGTCCTTGATTGCGGAAACCAGCAGGCTGATCGTCGTTAATCGCTGCTGACCATCGACAACGTCATGCTTTCCATCCGTAGGGCCAGTTACGACAATTGATCCCAAGAAGTATTCGTTTTCCTTGGTCTGAATAGCGTCATTGATGTCTTGGAGTAACGCTTCAACATGTTCTGCTTCCCACGCGTAAGAGCGCTGGTATGCAGGTACTCGGAAGCGCTTAGTCTTCAAAACGTTGCTGATGCCATCCAGCTGGATCCTGATCTCTTGGAATTGCGTCATGCCATCTCCTGTCAGCCAACAGTTATCAAACGAAGTCGATGAGCCCAAAAAAAGCGATGATCATACGCCGATTATTCCATCGAAATTAGGCAATGTAGCGTTCCCGCATTCGTATAAAAATCGAAATAAATGACAAAATAAGCCAAGGCACTACACATCAGTAGTTCGCCCAATGTCTGTTATGCGATGTGCCTGGTAACCGACCGCTCCTGGCCGGGAGCGGCGGTTCCCAATATTCGCTGAAAGCGGACGATGGAAAAGGGGGCGGATTGCCGTAAGTCTGCTTTGCGGCGATGTGCTCAACGGGTGCTCCCGGCCAGGAGCCGTCATTCGGAAATGCCACAGAGCAGCCATTCGACTGACTGCTCCACACCGAAACTTGCCGAACAGGCGACGCGTGCAACTCGGCCAATGCGAACATAAAAATTAAAGGTTTAAAAATGTGCTGCCAGCCCGGTGCCATGCCCGGAGTTTTCACTTATAGCGCTGTCCAGATATGCGGGGCCACTTCTGGCGGGGTGTTCGCCGCCGCTGTTTTGTAATCGAGTAGCCACTTGGCGAGACGTAGCGGCAAGCTGTCATGGCTCAACGTGGCACGCCAAATCACATATAAGGTTTTGGATATCGGGGCGCCCTCAAGGGGGACGGCAAGTAATGTGCCAGCGCGGCATTCCTCGACGACGGTGCTGGACAGCACAATTGATACGCCTATGCCAGCTTGAACCCATCGCTTCACTGCTTCAGTGCTGCCTAGTTGCATCGCCCCTTTTACGCCGTGCATGGCTTCGCCCATGTGATGCACAAGTAATCTACCCGTGCCAGTGCCGGGTTCGCCACCCAAAAATGGCACATCCTTTAACATGGCTCGAGGCACTTCTGACAACTCCGCCCACGGATGATTGGGCGCCACGATCACCACCATTTTTTCCTGCCGCCATGGGCGCGCAATATAGCCGGGGCGATCGTCCCACCATTCCATAGTGGCGACATCAATTTCGCCACATTCCAGTTTGTCGGCAATGGCCGGATTTTGATGGATAACGATTTCGACTGGATATTGTCCGCCCGTCTTCGCCAGAAACGACTTAACGTAGGGCTGCAGCAGATAGACGCCAATGTTGGAACTGGCACCAATGCAAATCGCCCGCTGGCGAGACAGATTCAGGGCGCGCGCGTTTACATGCATCAGGCTTTCAGCATGCGGCAGCAGGGTTATGCCCGCTGCGGTCGGGGAGCAACCGCTATGGGATCGCTCGATCAGGCATGTGTTGAGCGCCGCCTCGAGTTTCTGGATATGCTGCGACACCGTGGCCTGCGACAACGCGCGCTCGTGTGCCGCGGCACGGAAGCTTTGAGTACGGAGCACGGCCAGAAAACTGGCGACGTGCTCAAGGTTCAGCACCGTCAGGCTATCATCCTCGCCTGCGGTCGATTGATCGCACCCTGCGGGGTTTCTCCGCGCAGCGCCTGTAGGATGTTGCGCGCCGCCTCAAGCTCGATCTCGATCCGTACCGCGTCCACCGCCGAGCCGATGTGCGGTGTGAACAAGGTGCGCTCGGAGTCGTCAAGCAGCGCTTGGGGAATGACGTGCGGCCGGTGGGGGCGCGCCCATTCCTCCATTTCGAACACGTCGGCGGCATAGCCGGCCAAGCGGCCGGAAGCCAGCGCCTCGACCACCGCCTGCTCGTCCACTACCGAGCCGCGGCAAGTATTGATCAGGTAGGCCCCCGTTTTCATCCGTGCGAGCGCACCGCCGTCGATCATGTGCAGCGTTTCGTCGCGATACGGCACCATGGGCACGACAAAGTCGCTCGCGGCGAGCAGCGCCGACAACTCCACACGATCAAGGCTCCATTGCTCTTCCTTCTCCTTCGGCAGTGCCACCGGATCGGTGTACAGCACACGCATTTCGTATCCGATCAGACGCTGGGCGATGGCTTGACCGACCGCGCCCATACCGATGATGCCTAGGGTCTTGCCGGTGAGTCCGGAACCATAGAGCGCTGGTCTCCAGCCATTGAACTGACCACTGCGCACGAAGCGATCACCAGCGAGTACGTTGCGCGTCAGGCCGATGAGCAGGCCGATGGTCAACTCCGCCGTCGGGATGGTAAGCAAATCTGGCACGTTGGTGATCCACACGCCGTGCCGGGTGCAGGCCTCGACGTCGTAGTTGTCATAGCCCTTGAGCGCGCAGCCGACCACGCGCAGCCGCGGACAAGCGCGCAGGAATGCCTCGTCCACGCGGTCCGGCATGAAGGTCATGATGGCCTCGGCATCCTTCGCGCGCTGCAAAATCTCGTCCAGCGGCAGAGTCTCAGGCGTAGGATTGGGAACGACCTCGCAGTGTT
>JAJZUN010000706.1 GCA_021848555.1 Pseudomonadota bacterium
GTCGAATCCATGATCGCGCGGCTCGCAATCGCGCATGCGCTCGGCCATGTGGCGGATATAGGTGATGATGCGCGCCGCGTATTCGATCGCGTTGACCCCTTGCGGCGTGAGCGCGGAATGCGCTTCCTTGCCGCGCACGCAGCAATGGTAGGAGCGCTTGCCCTTGTGCGCGATCACCGGCTGCATATTGGTGGGCTCGCCGATGATCGCGCCGGCGGGCCGGATGCCGTTGCGCGCGAGGTCTTCGAGCAGGCCGCGCGCGCCGATGCAGCCCACTTCCTCGTCGTAGGACAGGGCGAAATGAATCGGCGCCTTCAGTTCGGCGGCGGCGAAGCGCGGCGCCATCGCCAGGATGACGGCGAGATAGCTTTTCATGTCGCAGGCGCCGCGGCCGTAGAGCTTGTCGCCTTTTAGCGTCGCCTGGAACGGAGCGCTGGTCCAGTTCTGTCCGTCCACCGGGACCACGTCGGTATGGCCGGAGAGCACGATGCCGGGCTTGTCTCCGCGTTGCACCGTGGCGAAAAGATTGGCCTTGTTGCCGGCGGCGTCGTAGGTGAGGCGCGAGTGTATGCCATGGCCCTTGAGATAGTCGCGCGCCCACTCGATCAGCCCGAGATTGGAGCCGCGGCTGGTGGTGTCGAAGCCGATCAGGCGTTCGATCAGCGCGTAGGTCTCGGGCTTGATCTGCGGCCCTGTCGTGTCATTAATAATGGTGTCATTCATAAACTGGTCCGGTTCATCAAGAAACCCCATCATTCAAATGGCAGGCGGAGAAATGCAGCGGCGCGACTTCGCGCAATTGGGGCTGCTCGATTCTACACCGCGCAAGTGCCTGCGGGCAGCGCGGATGGAAATGGCAGCCGGGCGGCGGCGCCAGCGGCGACGGAATCTCGCCTTTGATGGCGGCGAAGCGTTTGCGCCGCGCTTCCAGCCGCGGCACTTCGGCCAGCAGCGCCTGGGTATAGGGGTGGTTGGCACGGGCATAGATCTCGGCGACCGGCGCGGCCTCGACCACGCGTCCTAGGTACATGATCAGCACGCGGTCCGACAGGTGCTGCACCACGCCCAGGTCGTGGCTGATGAACAGGTAGCTCAGCGCGAATTCTTCGCGCAGCCGCATGAACAGATTCAGCACCTGTGCCTGAACCGAAACATCGAGGGCCGCGACGGGCTCGTCGCAGACCAGGAATTCCGGCTTGACCGCAAGGGCGCGCGCGATGCCGATGCGCGCGCGCTGGCCGCCGGAGAACTGGTGCGGATAGCGCGCCAGCAGCGTCGCGTCCAGCCCCACGCGCGCGAGCAGCTGGGCCACATACGCCTCGCGCTCGCGCGCGTCGATGAGGCCGTGCACCACCGGCGCCTCGCCCACGATGTCGGCGACGCGCATGCGCGGGTTGAGCGACGCGTACGGGTCCTGGAAAATCATCTGCATCTTGAGACGGAGCGCGCGCTGCTGGCTAGCGGCCATCGGCGCGATCTCCTCGCCGCGCCACAGCCGCGTGCCGGCGGAAGGCTCGAGCAAGCCCAGGGCGAGGCGGCCCAGGGTCGATTTGCCGCAGCCGGATTCGCCCACCAGGCCGACCACTTCGCCCGGGTGCACTGCCAGGTCTGCGCGGTCCACGGCGTGCACGATTTCTTCGTGCGCCTGCGCGCCGAGCAGCTGCGCGATTCTCGCGGCGGCATCGAGGGGTTTGACGAAGCGTTTGGACGCTCCGCGCAGCTCGAGCAAGGGCGCGCGCAGCGCGCTCATGCGAGCAGGGGATGGAAACAGCGCACCTGCCTGCCGGCTGCGGGGCTGGACATAGGTGGATCCCCGGCGCAGGCGCCGTCGGCGCGGCTGCAGCGCTGGCGGAAGGCGCAGCCCGGGGCGGGCTCGAGCAGCGACGGCGTCAAGCCCGGAATCTGGTGCAGCGGCGCGCCCCTGCGGTTGCGGCTGGGCACCGAGGCGATCAGCCCCTGCGTATACGGATGCAGCGGGGCATCGAGCACCTCGTCGACGCTGCCGTGTTCGACGATGCGCCCGGCGTACATGACCGAGATTGCGTCGGCGAGGCCGGCCATCAGCGACAGGTCGTGACTGATCCAGATCAGCGCCGTGCCGGACGCGCGCACGAGTTGTTGCAGCTCGAACAGGATCTGTCCCTGGATCGTGACGTCGAGCGCCGTGGTCGGCTCGTCGGCGATGATCAGCTCGGGCTGGTTGAGCAGGGCGATGGCGATGGCCACGCGCTGGCGCATGCCGCCCGAGAATTGGTGCGGGTAGGCCGAGAGGCGCGCCTCCGGTGCCGGGATGCCTACGCGCGCGAGCGCTTCGCGCGCGCGTGCACGCGCGGCTGCCCGGCTGACGTCGGCATGCGCCTGGACCGCCTCCACCATCTGCGTGTCGATGCGCAGCACCGGGTTCAGCGTCATCATCGGGTCCTGGAATATCATGGCAATGCGGTTGCCGCGGACCTGGCGCATTGCCTCCGGCGCGAGCGCGAGCAAATCGCGGCCGCCGAGCAGGATGCGCCCGGCGACCACGCGCCCGGGCGGATCGATGAGGCCCATGATGGAGAAGCCCGTCATGGATTTGCCCGAGCCGGATTCGCCCACCAGGCCGAGGATTTTTCCGGGTGCGACGCTGAAGCTCACATCCTCGACCGCCTTCACCACGCCTTGCCGGGTGAAGAAATGCGTGCTCAGATTCTCAACGCGCAGCGCGGATTCGCTCATTGCTGCAGCCGCGGATTGAGCACGTCGCGCAGCCGGTCGGCCACGAGGTTGATGCTGACGATGGTCAGCACGAGCGC
>JAJZUN010000015.1 GCA_021848555.1 Pseudomonadota bacterium
GTGACTTGCCATTTTTAGCATGAACATCTCGCTGTAAGGCAGGCAGGATAAGGATTGAGGCGTTTTAAAGTCTTTAAATCTATGCACAGCCTGTTCCTGCCGGACTGGCATCCAGTGTGGCCGACTCAACTCCCGAACAAGCTGCGAATCTTAACCGCGTCGGGCCGGCTGACCACGCCTTTTTCGGTAATCAGGCCGGTGATCAGTTCCGCCGGCGTCACATCGAACGCCGGGTTGAACACGGCTACGCCTTCAGGCGCCCAGCGCACGCCGCGAAAACCGGTGACTTCCGCCGGATCGCGCTCTTCGATCGGAATGGCGCCGCCATCGGCGATGGCAAGATCGATGGTCGAGAGCGGCGCGGCGACGTAGAACGGGATGCCATGGCGCGCGGCCAGGACCGCGACGGTATAAGTGCCGATCTTGTTTGCGGTGTCGCCGTTGACGGCAATGCGGTCGGCGCCGACGACAATGACGTCGACGCGGCCCTGCTGCATCAGATGGCCCGCCATGTTGTCCGTCACCAGCGTGACCGGAATGCCTTCCTGCACCATCTCCCAGGCAGTGAGCCGCGCGCCCTGCAGGTAGGGCCGGGTTTCGTTGGCGATCACGCTGATGCGCTTGCCGGCGTCGCGCGCGGAGCGGATTACCCCGAGCGCGGTGCCGTGGCCGGCGGTGGCGAGCGCACCGGCGTTGCAATGGGTCATGACGCGCGCGCCGTCTGCGATCAGCGGCGCGCCGTGGCGGCCGATGGCGCGGCAGATCTCAATATCGTCGTCGTGCATTTGGTGCGCGAGTTCCAGCAGCGCCGCGGCTGAAGCTTGGGTCGAGCCGTTGCGCTTCTGCGCGTGGCACTGGCGCATGCGTTCTATGGCCCAGAACAGGTTGACCGCGGTAGGGCGGCTCGCCGCCAGCACCCGGAAAGCCGTTTCGAGTGCGGTGTCGAATTGCGAGCGTGGATTGTCTGCATGGCGCCGCGCTTCCAGCGCCACGCCGTAAGCGGCGGTGCAGCCTATCGCGGGCGCGCCGCGCACCACCATGTCGCGGATGGCGAGCGCCACCTGCACCGCATCTTGGCAGGCGACGTATTCGAACTCCAGCGGCAGGCGCCGCTGGTCTATCAGTTCCAGCCGGCCTTCGTTCCAGCGCAGCGTTTCTACTTTCACGATTCAAATCACCCTTTCGTTGCCGCCGTCCACCGGCACCTGCGCTGCCGTGGTCTTGGCAAACAGCGGTCCGCACATTTCGGCGGCGAGTTCGGCGACGTCGCGGCTCCTGACTTCGGTCTTGAGCACGTTGTTGGTCTTGTACTGCTCCACGCTGAGGCCGTAGTGCCGGGCCCGCTGCGCCAGCACTTCCTCGGTCCAGATGCCGGTGTCGAACACCGCGTTGGGGTGCACGGAGTTTAGGCGTATTCCGTCCGCGCCCCATTCCAGTGCCGCGACCCGGACCAGCTGGTTGAGCGCGGCCTTGGACGCCGAGTAGGCCGCCGCGCCCGGACCCGGCGCGGGCACGTTCTTCGAGCCGATGACCACCACGCGCCCGCCCTTGGGCGCGAGCCTGAGCAAGGGGTGGCAGGCCCGCAGCAGGAACAGATTGGCGTCCAGATTGATCGCCATCACTTTGCGCCATTCCTCGGTCCCGAGCTCGCTGATCTTGCGCGCCGCCGCGAATATGCCCGCGTTCAGCACCAGCATGTCCAGCCCGCCGTAGGCGATCACCGCGCGTTCCAGCGCCAGCCTGGGCGCGCTTTCGTCGGTCAGATCGCAGCGCAGGCCGAGGAAATCCTGCCGCTGGTGCAGCGACTCGACCGCCGGGTTGATGTCGAGCCCGATCACCGCCGCCCCGCGCGCGAGCAGGGAATCGACGCAGGCCTTGCCGATGCCGGATGCGGCGCCCGTGACCAGCGCAATCTCGCCGGTGTAGGGCGGCGGCTTGCCGCCTTTCCTCAGCTTGGCCTGCTCCAGATCCCAGTACTCGACTTCGAACAGGTCGCGCTCGGGCAGGGCATGGTAGCCGCCCAGGGCCTGCGCGCGCTGCATCACCTGCATATTGTGCCGATACAACTCTGCGACGATGGCTGCGTCCTTCGCCGTACGGCCGGCCGCTGCCAGTCCGAATTCCGGGGACAGCACCATGCGCGGCGCCGGATCGAGCATGGTCTTGGCCTGCTTCGCCTGCGGCGCGTGCTCGCCGAAATACGCTTTGTAGCCGCGCGCATAGGCGTCGACGTCGGCGCCCAGCATGGGGATGCGTTTGGTGCGTATGATGTGGTCCGGCGTCACCGGCCCCTGCTGCGACAGCGCGTGCAGGTCGTCGCGCTGGGCGAAAGCCAGCGTCTCGTCGTCGGTATGCGTCGCCAGGATCATGGGCACGCCGGCCGCGTCCGATAATTTTCGCCGCAGTTGCGCCTGCTGCAGCATGTCTACCCGGGGCGGACGCAGCGCCGGCGCCGGGATCTCCCAGGCCCGTTGGCGCTTGAGGTAATCCTCGGCGCGGCCGACCAGGGCGATCATGCGTTCGTAGGACAGCCTGGCGTCGTCGCCAAAGGAAAAGATGCCGTGGTTCATCAGCACCATGCCTATCGTATTCGCACCCGCCTGGCGCGGGTACTCCCGGGCGCACAGCATGGCCAGGTCGAAACCCGGCATGACGTAAGGAAGGATGACCACCGTATCGCCGTAGATCTCGCGGATGCGGCGCTCCGCTTCGGGGGCGTTGGTGACGGCCAGCACCGCGTCGGCATGGGTATGGTCGACAAACTTGTGGGGCAGGCAGGCGTGCAGTATGGTTTCGACCGAAGGCGCGGGCGCAGTCGACTTGAGCATATGCGTGCCCAACTCATTTACCATTTGCGTGTCCGAAAGCGCGTCGAGCTGCGCCAGCCGCCGCAGATAGCCCAGTTGCACTGGCGCGAAACCGGCCGCCTCCATGGTCTCCAGGTCCCAGCCGCTGCCCTTGATGTACAGGACGTCTTCGTCCTCGCCGAACAGGTTCTTTTGCGTCAGCTTGACCGAGGTGTTGCCGCCCCCGTGCAGCACCAGGGTCTTGTCGCGCCCGAGCAGGCGCGAGGTGTAGACGCGCAATTCGAGTTCACTGCGAAACTCCGCCGCTTCCTTGTCGTCCCAGAGGCTGTTCATAGTTCACCCGCGATGAAGGCGCGTATTATAACCGCCATGCCCAAGCCCACGTTTTCCGTCGTCCTCTGCGATTGGGATGCAGCGCGCGTCCAGTCCCGCCGCGTACGCGAACAGGTGTTCGTGCGCGAACAGGGAGTACCGCTGGCCCTGGAAATGGACGATCAGGATGCGCATTGCGACCACGCGCTCGCGCAGGCCGCCGACGGGTTGGTGCTGGGCACGGGGCGCCTGCTGCCCGACGGCCACATCGGGCGCATGGCGGTGCTGAAGGAATGGCGCGGCCAAGGCGTGGGCGCGCTGCTGCTGCAAGCCCTGGTGGAACAGGCGCGCCGGCGCGGCCACGCCAGGGCGCGCCTGAACGCGCAGACCCATGCCGCCGGCTTCTACCGGCGTTTCGGTTTCGAAGTATCGGGGCCGGAGTTCATCGAGGCCGGCATCCCCCACGTCGCCATGCAGCGCGACCTCAGCTCAGGCTGAAGCGCAGGCTGACCGTTGCGCCGGCTTCTCCGCCGCGCAGGATGGTGCGCTCGCTGAAACTGACTTCGCCGTCCTGTCCGAACAGCACGGCGGTCGAGGCGCGCGTGCCGTATTGCGCCGACACGATCAGAGCGGGCGACAGCACGCGCTCCATCTCGGGTCCGATGCCGGTATCGGGCAATTCGCTCTCTGCCACGGGTTCGCGGTCATGCAACAGGTCGAGCAAGGCCTCGGTGCTGGGCTCCTCGGCCAACACCGCCTGCAGCCGCCGCTTGCCGCGCTCCACTTTCGGCCACGGGGTATTGAGCAGATGGTTCGACAGCCCATGGACCCCCGGCGGCAATTCCTGCACCGAGGCGAGCCGGCTGGAGAAATAGAAGACGCGGCCCACGTCGCCGATCAGCAGGTTGAAGCCCTTGTATTGCGGCGCAAGCATGGCGATCTCTTCGAGGTATTCGCGCGGCTCGCGGCCGGACACGAGAAAGCCGCTCACCAGCTGGCCGCGCGACGGCGCGTCGGTTTTGCGATCGCTCGGGTCGCGAAAATTGGTGAGCGCGGCAAAACGGCCCGCGCGCGTGACGCCGAGCCAGGTTCCCATGCACTCCAGGTCGCGACCGGCGAGAATCTCTGGATGATCCGGCCAGAACGCCGCTTTTGCCGTCGGGCGCCGGTAGTACTCGTCCCGATTGGCGGCGATCACCAGCGGATAGTCGGGATGCACGCCGTGCGCGAACAGGATCAGGCACATAGCGGGCCTCAGGCGAGGGAATAGGGCAGGGGCAGCACGCGCAGCGCCGGCCCGTCGGCGGATTTCAGATGCAGCGCGGCCTGCTCGGCGCTGGTCGTCTGCGCCACCGCCAACAAATCGTAGCCGCCATCTGGGGCTGCCTGCGCGTTGACCACCATGCCGCTCGCCTGTCCTTCCAGGCCGGGGCTGAACAAGGCGTCGCCCGCCTGAGGTGGGGTCGCCCCGTCGAGGTGCGCAAGGAGCATGCGGCGTTTCAACTGGCCCCGATACTGGGTGCGGGCAACGATTTCCTGGCCCGGGTAACAGCCTTTCTGAAAATTTACCGCGCCTATCAGCTCCATGTTGGCCATCTGCGGCACGAATTGCTCCTGGGTGATGGGGGTGATCAAAGGCAGGCCGTTCCGGATCTCCAGCCATTCCCAGCAAGGCGCGCCGACCGGCCGGAGAGCCGCTTCCAGCCTGTGCCACAGCCGCTTTGCCGCGTCGAGTTCCGCGATCAGCTGGAATCGGCCGCCGGGCAGGGCGATCAGCGTGCCCTGCGCCGGATCGTGAACCACCTGGTGCGCCTGCTGCGGAACGGTTTCGAACAGCCCCTGCAGTGCGCCCAGGGCGGCCTTGCCGGCCAGGCCCAGGACCGGTCGCGACGCGCTGGCGTCGGCCAGACTCACTTTGGCGCGCAGCACGAACATGGCCAGCCGCTGTTGCAGCGCCGGCAGCAGCGAGCGCGCGAGCTGCAGGTAGTAAGTCTGGTCTTCCTGCCACAACAGGAAATTCGCCAGCATGCGCCCCTTGGCCGAGCAGTAGGCCGCATATTCGCTGCGCGCCGGTGTGAGTTGTTTGACGTCGTTGCTGAGCTGGCCGTGGAGAAAGCCCTGGGCGTCGCCGCCGCTGCACGCAATCAGGCCCAGGTGTGTCAGCGGGGCCAGGACGCCGCCGTCGCGCGCCGCGCGCAACTCGGCCGATGGATCGCCGAAATGGCTCGCAGCGCCGGCATCGACGCAGGCGCCGCGTTGGCGCAGGAAATCCTGCCAGGCAGAACTCATCTTTGTCCTACAACTTGGATTAGGAATTAAGTATGCGTGATAATATGAAATTCAAGCGGCTATTATAGCGTTTCAGATTTCACCTCCCTGCACGGATCAGCACGCAAACGAATGTGGTCATGGATCAAACGCCTATTCTTCCTCACATTGTGCCTGGCGCTGCTCGCGGCGGCGGGCCTGGGCTGGTATGCGTTCACCCCGGTGCCGCTGCGGACTGATACGGCCGATTTCTCCATCAGGCCTGGCAGCAGCTTGAGGGGCGCGACGCGACAGATGGTCGATTCCGGCGTCGAGTTGAACGCCTGGCAGTTCAATCTGCTCGGCCGCGTGCTCGGCAAAGCCGGCACCATCAAAGCCGGCAGTTACGAGGTCGGCCGCGGCGTCACGCCCCTGGCTTTGCTGGACAAGCTGACTGCCGGAGAAGTCGCGCAGGCCGAGGTGATATTCATCGAAGGCTGGAATTTCAGACAGGTGCGCGCCGCGCTCGATGCCGATCCCTCTGTCAGGCATGACAGTGCCGCGCTCGGCGACGACGAGATCATGGCCCGGCTGGGGGCGGCCGGGCGCAGTCCGGAGGGGCTGTTTTTTCCCGATACCTATCTGTTCGGCAAGGGCGCAAGCGATCTGGACATCCTCAAACGCGCCTACAAGGCGATGGACCGGCAGCTTCAAGCCGCGTGGCAGCAGCGCTCGCCGGACCTGCCTTACCGCAGCCCTTACGAAGCTTTGATCATGGCTTCGGTCATCGAGAAAGAGACCGGTCAGGCGGCGGACCGCGCCTTGATCGGCGGTGTATTCGTCAATCGCCTGCGCATCGGCATGATGCTGCAGACCGATCCCTCGGTTATCTACGGCCTGGGCGAGAATTTCGACGGCAAGCTGCGCAAGAAAGATCTGCTTGCCGACACGCCGCACAACACCTATACGCGTGCCGGGCTGCCGCCGACGCCGATCGCCATGCCCGGACTGGCGTCGCTGCACGCGGCGTTGAACCCGGCCAAGACCGCGGCCTTGTATTTCGTCGCGCGCGGCGACGGCTCCAGCGAATTCTCACGCACGCTGGCCGAGCACGAGCGCGCCGTGGTCAAATACCTGCGGCAGGGGAGGCGTTAAGGTGCGCGGAAAATTCATTACCCTGGAAGGGGTGGACGGGGCGGGAAAGAGCACCCATCTCGACTGGATCGCCAGGCGGATCGAGGCGGCGGGAAACAAGGTGGTGGTGACGCGCGAACCCGGCGGCACGCCGCTGGGCGAAGCCTTGCGCCAACTGCTGCTGACGCAATCCATGCACCTGGAGACCGAGACCCTGCTGATGTTCGCCGCCCGGCGCGAACACCTGGAGCAAGTCATCCTGCCGGCACTGGCCGCCGGGACCTGGGTGTTGTCCGACCGCTTCACCGATGCCAGCTTCGCCTATCAAGGCGGTGGCCGCGGGCTGGATCTTGGGCGGATCGAAATCCTGGAAAACTGGGTCCATCAGGGCTTGCAGCCGGAACTCACCCTGGTATTCGATCTGTCGGTCGAGGAGGCCAAGCGCAGGCGGGCCGCAGCCACCGCAGAGCCGGATCGTTTCGAGCAGCAAGACCTGGATTTCTTTAGCCGGGTGCGCGCGGTGTACCTGGCCCGCGCCGCCCGCTATCCCCAAAGAATCCGGGTGATAGACGCCGGGCGAAGCATCGAAGATATTCGCAATTTACTTGAGGAATTACTAGTAACAATATGTCAATAAAGTATTTTCCATGGCAGAAGAAGGTCTGGACCCAGCTTGCGGACATGCGCGAGCGCCTGCCGCACGCCCTGCTCATTCACGGCCGCCCCGGCATAGGCAAACGGCATCTGGCGGAAGTTCTGGCGCAATCCCTGCTGTGCGAGGACCGGGGGGACGAGGGTTTGGCCTGCGGCGTCTGTCCGGCGTGTGCCTGGTTTGCCTCCGGCAATCATCCGGATTTTCGCCTGGTTCAGCCCGAAGCCCTGGCGCCGGCGCAAGAGGAGGCCGAAGCGGGTGAGAACGCCGAAGAGGGCAAGAAGAAGCCCAGCAAGCAGATCAAAATCGACCAAATCCGCGACCTGAGCGATTTTCTCAACGTCGGTTCGCATCGCAACGGCCATAGGGTGGTGTTGATCTGCCCGGCGGAAAGCATGAACCCGGGTTCGGCCAACGCCCTCCTGAAAAGCCTGGAAGAACCGTCGGCCGGCGTGATTTTTCTGCTGGTCTCGCATCAGCCGAGCAAATTGCTGGCGACGGTGCGCAGCCGCTGCCACGCCCTGGCGCTGACCCTGCCGCCGCGGGAAATGTCCCTGCGCTGGCTGCAGGATCAGGGGAGCAAGGTCACGCCGGCCCTGCTCGCGTTCGCCGGCGATGCGCCGCTGGAAGCGACTGCCTTGCCCGACGAGGAGGCGGAGACGCGCCACCGGCTGTTCGACCTGCTGAGCCAGCCGGCGAGCAGCGCGCTCAGCCTGGCGGATTACTGTCAGCGCCTGCCGCCGGGGCCGGTGGTGAACTGGATGCTGAAATGGACTTATGATCTGATCGCGCTGGCGAGCAGCGGCAAAGCCCGGTACAACATAGACCGGGAAAAGAAACTAAGCGCACTCGTCCAAAGCATGCCTTTGCTCAAGTTGCTACGCTTTTACAGCACGCTATCGTCGCTGCAGGCAATTTCCGAGCATCCCTTGAACGCCAGGCTGTTTTTCGACGACCTGTTCATCGCTTACAAAGAGATAGGCTGAATCTTCGATGCTGGTGGACTCGCATTGCCATATCGATTTCGAGGACTATGCTGATCGCATCCCGCAGTTGCTCGAGAATATGGCCCGCAACCAGGTCACGCATGCCTTGTGTGTTTGCGTCAATCTCGCTGATTTTCCCAGGGTCCTGGCGCTTGCCGAGGGGCATGCACAGCTTTTCGCGTCGGTGGGCGTGCATCCGGACCAGGCCGAGGATGCCGGTCCCGGCTTGAACGACCTGATCGAACGCGCCCAACACCCGAAAATTGTCGCCATCGGCGAAACCGGCCTGGATTACTACCGGCAGAACGGCGATCTGGAGTGGCAGCGCGAGCGCTTTCGCACCCATATCCGTGCCGCCCGCCAGTGTGGCAAGCCGTTGATTATTCATACACGGGACGCCGGCGACGACACTCTGCGCCTGATGCGCGAAGAGCGGGCGGAAGAGGTCGGCGGGGTGATGCATTGTTTCACCGAATCCCTGGAAATCGCACAGGCCGCAATGGCAATGAATTTCCATATCTCCTTCTCCGGCATCGTTACCTTCAAGAACGCCCATACAATCAAAGAAGTGGCTAAGGCCATCCCGTTGGCGCGCATGCTGGTCGAGACCGATTCGCCCTATCTGGCTCCGGTGCCGCACCGCGGGAAAACCAACGAACCTGCCTGGGTCAGGCATGTTGCCGAGGAAATCGCCCGGTCGCGCGGCATCTCCCTGGAAGCGGTCGCTGAGGCGACGACAGGCAATTTTTTCCGCTTATTCACGCCAGGAAGTATGTAGAAATGGCTTTAGGAAGATATTATATGCGATTGATATATAGTTTATTAGTAGCATTCTTGTTGCTCCAGTCCCAGACCGCGGCTGCGGGGTCGTATGAAGAGCTGCTGGCGGCGGTAAGGCTGAACGACATCCCGGCGGCCGAAGCCTTATTTGCCAAAGGCATGGACGTGAATACGACCGACCCGGGGGCGAATACCTTGCTCATGATTGCGATTCAAGGTGAATCCGGGGATATGGTCAAGCTGCTGCTGCGGCACAAAGCGCGGGTCGATCCGCGAAACCAGTACGGGGAAACGGCACTGATGCTGGCAGCCGCAGCGGGGTCACTGGCGCAAGTGAAATTACTGGTCGACCAAGGGGCCAAAATCGATCTGCCGGGATGGACTCCGCTGATCTATGCGGCCTGGCGCGGCCAGACCGAGGTGGTGCGCTACTTATTGTCCAAGGGAGCCGACATAGACGCGGTATCGCCCAATGGAATCTCGGCGCTGATGATGGCGGCGCGCGGGGGACATTTGGATACCGTGAAGCTGCTGCTGTGGGAGGTCGCAAATCCCAATCTGAAAAGCGAAACCGGCGCCACAGCCATGGCTTGGGCACTGAAGGCGGGCAACACAGAGATCGTAAAACTGCTGAAACAGGCGGGGGCGGAGGAATAGCTTAATGGTTTGGATTATTGAGTGGCTTTATTTAACATAATACACATATGCGCATTTTAAGGTCAGTGCAGTCACGAAAATGCGAAAGGACGGTGGATTATGTTGAAGGCACAAAATGCGTCGCTCCGGGCCTCGGATGACGCTTCACAACTGGAAGGCAGATCCTCAAGCGACATCTACGATCTGAAGCTTACCGAGTCTGAGCTCTATATCTTGGTCTCTGCGGTCAATGACTCGTTATCGAGGCCGGTCAGCAGCGGCGGAATCTGGCTCAAAAAAGGTGTGGACGAGGCTGCCGCGCTCTTGCGTAGATTGTCGATCGTCGCTTTCGGCTACCCTGACGAACCGGTTCCGTGGACAGCGGTACAGCGTGTCGAGTGGGTTCATGCCCTGGATGCGTCCAATGCCGCGCTGCGTGCCATGGGTGTTGAGGGATCGCGCGTGGTGCGCCATGTGCTGCATGCCTCTGACCGTCTGGGCGCTGCCGCTCCTTCGTGTGATGCAGGGGTCGTGTCGATTGTCTGAAGGCAATGGCGCGTATAGCAGACGCGGCTTTGCGAGTGTCAGAGTCGAGGACGAGCGGTCCGGCGAGGATGACGCGGTGTGTGACTGGCCTGCTGATCATCACGTGGGGCTATGATGTTCATCTCCGCACAGCAATTCTCGATGCTCTCGGGCATGCCGTTTAAACGCGTTATGACCCTCATCCACGTGGGCAAGATCGTCGGTGCGCACTTCGATCGCGTCACCTGGCGCTGGTACATTCCCTTCCCCGTGAAAATGTCGCCAAGGCGGGTATGGTGAAGCCTGAGTGCTGCATTGACCCGGATCGGTTCCGGACTGCGCGGCAGTTGGCGCGCTATTCCCCTGCGGAAGCGGCCGCTTTTTTATTCGTGAGCGTGCGCACGTTACAGTATTGGGAAAAGGGACAGGTGCGCATTCCCTACTCTGCATTCCGGCTGCTCCGGCTGCGTGCCGGTTATGACCTGATCGAGCCTGGCTGGGAGGGCTGGTGTTTGCATAGCGGCAAACTGTGGCCGCCTGCGGGTAACGGGTTCGAGCCGTGGGAGCTGGGCGACCTGGCGCTGCTCTGTACGATGGCGCGACACTGGCGTGAGGACTATGCAAGGCGCTCGCAGTTGGTGCGCGACCAGGTGCCCGCTTCGGTGCATCAGCTGCGCACCGGTACGGTGCTCGCGTTTCCGCAGCTGCGGTCGGTGGCCTGATGCACGCCGCAGCACCCCGCCCTGCCCGCCTTGCTTTCTTACAGGCAGACACCCGTTGCGCTTGCGCAGCTGGTCGTCCAGCAGGGCCGCGCGGGCGGGGCCGAGGGGGACCCACGCGGGGGTATCGCGTGGGGGGAGGCCGTACCCTGCTGGGCACGGCACGGCAGCCGGCACGGGGGCTTCTACCGCACGTTGGACAGGCACGCAGGTCACTATCGCAGCCGGCCTGGTCGGTGAGGGGTCGGGCCGCGAAGCGGTCCGGCCCCCGGCCTGGCCGGCGCAATTCGTTCCGGCTAGTAACACTACGCCGGAAAGTCGCAATTTGCGACTGCCTGAGACCGCCCAAAAGGGGCTCGAACTCCTTGATCCATGCGGGTTTCCGGGCGGCAGACCGAGGCAAAAAACTATTGCGCACGAATTTGAGGTTTCCAGAGGCCGTTTTAGCGGGGTTTTTTTCCTGTGCAAGGCAGGATCGAGGGGGCCAGCGACCAAAAAGCCGGGGGATTCTTCCCCCGTGTCGGGCCGCGAAGCGGAACCGATTTTTCCCGAAGGGAAAAACTTTTCGCTCGGTTGTCGCGAAGCGGCAACCGTGCTTTTTAACCCCACAGGGCAAGGGTTCGGTGTACGGGTTTGGAGGGCATTGTGAAGCTGAAGGAGCTGGCCAAGCGTTGGGAAATCTCAGAGCAACGGCTGCGGGTGTTGTGCGCTCAGGGGCGTCTTTCCGGGGTCGTGAAAGACCCCGTAACCGGTCGGTGGGAATGCGGCAACGGTCAGTATCCGCCCTGCTTGCAGACCCGAGGCAAGCGCGGCCCGAGGTTCGGGACCATGCGAAAAGCGAAAGGAGGTGATCAAAAAACTGTTGCGGTAGGCTGAACGTTCAACTATTCTGAACGACAACGGGCGCAAGTATTTCGCATTGGATGTTGTGGCAGCGTCGAAAAACCGACGTTTGTTAACCGTCAGATAAAACTGTTGCGGATTCAAGCAATTAGCGTTCTGACGGCAACAGAAATACACATATGCGCATTAATGCGCCACCGGAGCCAAACCCTCCGGCCCCTCAATTCCTAGGAAACGCTACCAGCGCCCTCCCGGGCCAACCCTTTCCAGGCCCAGTCTCGCCGCCTACGACGCACCCAGTTCCTAGTTCCAGCGATCCTGCGGCGGGATGGGCAGCGAAAAGACCGGAACACCTTCTTCGGTCAGTTCTTCGGTTTCGCTGCGCGTCGCGACCCCGCGTATGCTGCGCCGGGGGGCTTCCTCGTAATGGATCTTGCGCGCTTCCTCGGCAAATCCTTTGCCGACATCCTCGCTATGCGTCAGGATGTAATCGATGACCCGCGAGATGTCGATTTTGCTTCCCTGCACGGGCTGGACAGCATTGTCCGCTGCCGCAGGCACCACTTCCGTGCTCTGCTTCCTGATCTTGGCCGTGGGCAGCTTCACCACGTGCGCACCGCCGCACACCGGGCAATTCAGCAAACCGCGGCTCTGCTGCGACGTAAAATCCTCGCCCGAGGTAAACCACCCCTCGAATCGATGCTGTTCCCGGCAGATAAGGTCGAATACGATCATCGCAATGTTTCCAAGTTCATTTTAGCCTATATGGTGGCAAACTTCGGAAACTAAAGCCGGGCGTGTACGCACTGTTTCCACGGTTTGATCCGCGTTTTGCCCAGTGGGCGGATGATGGTGCCAGGGACCGGAATCGAACCGGCATGCCGGGATTAGCGGCGGCGGGTTTTAAGCCCGCTGTGTATACCAATTTCACCACCCTGGCGAACAGGCGAATGATACTGGAGGACCGCGCTGCGTTGGAAGCGATGGCAAATTACGCCAGCCGCGTCGCCCGCAACCTTGATTTACCCGCATGATCAAATATGCTAGATTGCGCCGGTGAAAAAGAATCCAAACGAGCACAGATTTCAAACACATCTATCGAAAAATCAAATCAAGTCCCATGCGTACGCAAGCCGCCAAAGCTGTTAGTTTCTGGAGTGCGCACGCCATCGGGAACATCGGGTTTGCTCGGCCCATCCGAGACCACGCTATTGGAGTAAGGAATTCATGACGAATTTAGTTTCGGTCAAACGGTTGCTGCTAGCGCTGGGCTTCTGTTTCTGGCTTTCCGGGAATTCCGCGCTCGCGGCGGGCCTCGATCTCGATCAGGCGGACGCCTTGATGAAACAAGGCAAGGCGGCACAGGCCTACGCCCTGCTCGAGCCGTTTGAGTTCGAGCAATCGGGCAACGTCAAATTCGATTATCTCCTGGGCATCGCCGCGCTCGACAGCGGCAAGCCGGACAAGGCGACGCTGGCGTTCGAGCGCGTGCTGGCGGTGGATCCCAATTTTGCCGGGGCGCGCATAGACATGGGCCGCGCCTATTTCCAGTTGGGCGACACCACCCGCGCCAAGACCGAATTCGAAGCCGTGCTGACACAGAACCCTCCTGCGGCTGCCCGGGCGACCATAGACAACTATCTCGCGGCAATAGAAAAACAGGAAAGCGCCAAGAAAACCAGGACGACCGGCTATATCGAGGCTGTCGCGGGGCACGATTCCAACGTGAACTTCGCCACCAGCCAGAGCCAGATAGCGGTGCCGGCCTTGGGCAATCTGATCTTTACCCTGAATGCAGCCGGCGTCAGGGCGCCGGACGACTACCTCGGAATCGCCTTCGGCGGCGAGGTCAATCACCAGATCAATCCCGGATTTGCCTTGTACGCCGGGGCGGACGTGCGCTCACGCAGAAACAATACCCAGGACCGCTTCGATTCCACCAGCTTCGACGCCAGGGCCGGAATCGCAGTGGGCGAAAGCACCAATGTGTTTCGCTTCGGAGTCCTGGGCGGGAAATACGAACTCGACGGCAAGGGCAACCGCGACAGCGACGGACTCAGCGCCGAGTGGCGTCATCTGATCGACTCCGCCAACCAGCTCAGCGTCTTCGGACAGTACGCCCGCTATCGTTTCGAGCCGACGATCAGCGTGAACAATTTCGACCAGTCGACTGCCGGCGTGAACTGGCTGCGCATCGTCAATGAAGGCAAAGGCATGGTCATGGCCACGCTGCTTACGGGCAGCGAGCGCGCACCGCTGCGCGCCGACGGCGGCAAGCGCTTCAACGGCCTGCGGCTCGGCGGGCAAATACAGCTCGACGAGAAAACGGAATTATTCGCCGGACTCGGCGTGCAGCTCAGCAAGTACGACCTGGCCAATGCCGCGTTCAGTTCGCCCACGGAATCGTTGACGCGGGACGACAAACAGTACGACGCCAACGTCGGCCTCAATTGGCATTTGGACAAGGCGTGGACCTTGCGGCCCCAGATATCGTATTTGCGCAACAACTCCAATATCGTGATTTACAAACACGATCGCAGCGACGTTTCCGTCACGATCCGCCGCGACTTCAAATAATTCTTGCAGAGGGTAAACGCCATGAAGCATTCCTGGAATAATCCGCTAAAGGCCCTGCCCGTTCTGCTGTTTGTCGCTGCTTACGCCGGCGCCGCCCTCGGCGCGGCCGGCAACGTGCAGTTTGTGATCGGCGATGCAAAGCTGGTGAACAAGGCCGGCGTGAGCGTCGCGCTGAAAAAAGGCGCCGAAATCAACGAGGGCGACCGCATCGTCACCGCAGCCGGCGCATCGGCGCAAATCAAGATGGTGGATGGCGGCTTTATTGCGGTGCGCCCCGATACCGATATGGGCTTCGACACCTACCGTTACAGCGGCAAGGAAGATGGAACGGAGAGCGCAGTCGTTTCGCTGCTGCAAGGCGGTTTTCGCACCATCACCGGCTTCATCGGCCGCACCAACAAGCAGAATTACCTGATAAAGACGGTAACTGCCACGATAGGCATACGCGGCACGGACCACGAGCCCATGGTGATCCTGCCGCCCGCGCCGGGACAGACCGCCATCGCAGCGCCCGGGACCTACGACAAGGTCAACGTCGGCGTCGCCTTTATCCGTACCGATGCCGGTAGCGTCGATATCCAGCGCAATCAGGTGGGTTTTGCGCCGGTGACCAAGGCGGCGCCGGTGATCCTGCCGAGGATACCGCCTTTCTACAAGCCGACTCCGGCACCTAGACCGCAGAAAGCCAAGGAAGAGGCCAAGGACGAAGGCAAGAAGGATAGCCAGCAGAGCACGGCGGCAGCCGCAAGCAAGTCCGGCGAGGAAAAGAAAGACGCGGCGCCGGCCGAGAAGCCCGCCGCAACTGCTGCTGCGCCGACTGAGCAAGCGGCCGCAGCGCCCGCTCCCGCGGAGAAGGCGGCCGAGGCGCCGCCGGCGCCGATCCGCAGCACGGCGGTGGTCGACCCCGCGAGCGCGGTCACCGTCGCGCCTGCCGTCGCGCCCGTCGTGGCCGCCCCGGCCGCGATCGCGCCGGTAGTGGCAATCCAGGCGACGGACGCCAGCGGAAGCACCGTGAACACCACCACCCAAACCCTGACCTCGCCTACTGGGGGAACCACCTCCGTGTCGCAGGGAACATTCGC
>JAJZUN010000016.1 GCA_021848555.1 Pseudomonadota bacterium
TCCGGCGGCGAGAAGCGCCGCGTGTCGCTGTGCCGCCTGTTGCTGTCCAAGCCCGACCTGCTGCTGCTCGACGAGCCGACCAACCATCTCGATGCCGAGAGCGTCGAGTGGCTGGAGCAGTTCCTGCAGAAATTTCCTGGCACCGTGGTGGCGGTCACCCACGACCGCTATTTCCTGGACAACGCGGCGCAATGGATCCTCGAACTCGACCGCGGCTACGGTATCCCGTGGGAGGGCAATTACAGTTCCTGGCTGGCGCAGAAGGAAGCGCGTCTGGAGCAGGAGGAGGCCACCGAGTCGGCACGCCAGAAGACCATCAAGAGAGAGTTGGAATGGGTGCGCCAGAACCCCAAGGCGCGCCAGGCGAAAAGCAAGGCGCGCCTGGCGCGCTTCGACGAGCTTTCCTCCTACGATTACCAGAAGCGCAACGAGACGCAGGAGATTTTTATTCCGGTGGCCGAGCGCCTGGGCGATGCGGTGATCGAATTCAAGAACGTGAGCAAAGGCTACGGCGAGCGCCTGCTGATCGACGAGCTGTCGTTCCGGGTTCCGGCCGGCGCCATCGTCGGCATCATCGGCCCCAACGGCGCGGGCAAGTCCACGCTGTTTCGCATGATCACGGGCAAGGAGCAGCCGGGCAAGGGCGAAGTGGTGATCGGCCCGACGGTGAAAATGGCCTACGTCGACCAGTCGCGCGACGACCTGCAGGGGGACAAGACGGTATTCGATTATGTCGCGGCGGGCGCAGACATGCTCAATGTCGGCAAATTCGAAATGCCTGCGCGGGCCTATCTCGGCCGCTTCAATTTCAAGGGCACCGACCAGGGCAAGAAAGTCGGCAACCTCTCCGGCGGCGAGCGCGGACGGCTGCACCTAGCCAAGACGCTGATCGCCGGCGGCAACGTGCTGCTGCTGGACGAGCCCTCCAACGACCTCGATGTGGAGACCCTGCGCGCGCTGGAAGACGCGCTGCTCGAATTCGCCGGCAGCGTGCTGGTGATCACCCACGACCGCTGGTTCCTCGACCGCATCGCCAGCCACATCCTCGCCTTCGAGGGCGATTCCAAGGTAAGCTTCTTCAACGGCAACTACCAAGAATACGAAGCCGACAAGGTGAAGCGCCTGGGCGAGGAGGCGGCCAAGCCGAAACGCATACGCTACAAGCCGCTGAAGTAGGAAAATACGGCGTCTTGATTTCCGTCGTATGCCCAGAGCGGCCATTGCGCGCTTGCGCGCGCCAACCGCGTTTTTCTGTACGGTGATAAAAAGCGCATCCGTACAGAAAACCCGGTTATTGATAAAAGCGGCGTCAGAAAGGGTTTGTTCTTATCCAAGATCGTCGATTGCGCGCGGATGTGTTTTTCATCCGCGCGCAATCGACGATCCGCGCGGACGGGACGCCGTCCGCGCAAGCATGGACAAACATTTCGACCGCGCGACAAGCGCGGCGCTACGATAACGGGGACGAGCGCGTCGAGTCGCACGCGACGGAGGAGGGCAGATGCAGCAGATTATCCTGATGACCGTGCTGGCGATCATGGTCTACGCCGTGTCGCTGGAACTGCGCGCCGACGACTTCCGTTACGTGGCGCGCCATCCGCTGGCCGTGGGCGCCGGCCTGGTGGCGCAGTTCGTGCTGCTGCCGGCTGCCACGCTGGCCGTCACGCTGCTCCTCGACCTGCCGGCCGCGACCATGGCGGCGATGATGCTGGTGGCGGCCTGCCCCGGCGGCGCGCTGTCGAACGTGGTCACGTATTTCGGGCGCGGCAACCTCGCGTTGTCGCTTTCCATTTCCGCGGTGTCGAACGTGCTGGCGCTGGTGTTCACGCCGCTCAACTTCGGTCTGATGATTGCCGCCAACCCGCGCACTGCCGCCTGGGCGCGCGCGATCGCGGTCGACCCGCGCGAACTCGTCGTCAGCCTGGTGTTGCTGCTTGCGCTGCCGATGAGCGCGGCCTTGATCACCACGCAGCGTGCGCCGCAACTGGCCGTGCGCCTGCGCCTGCCCCTGGGCCGGTTCGCCGTGGCGGCGCTGCTGCTGTTCATCGTCGGCGCGGTTGCGGCCCAGTGGAAACTGTTTCTGGTCGAAATCTCGCGCACGCTGCCCATCGTGATCGGGCACAACGCACTCGGCCTGGCGCTGGGCTACGGCGCATCGGTGCTGGCGCGTTTGAGGGTCGCGGACCGGCGCGCGGTGATCATCGAAGGCGGAATGCAGAATTCCGGCCTCGCGCTCGGCATCATCGCCGCGCAGTTCAATTCCGACCTGGCGATGGTCGCCGTGGCAGGCCTGTGGGGCATCTGGCACATCGTGTCCGGCGGTTCGCTCGCGCTGCTTTGGCGCTACCTGGATCGAGCGCCGCGCCCCGCGCCGCCCTGACCGGGCCGAAGTTGGCGCTGCCGCTATCCGCGGCCGACGAAGGGCATTTTCGTCGCCATGATGGTCATGAACTGCACGTTCGCATCCAGCGGCAGGTTTGCCATGTAGAGTACCGCCCTGCCGACATGCGCCACGTCCATGCGCGGCTCGACCGCGATTGAGCCGTTTGCCTGCGCCACGCCGTTGGTCATGCGCTCGGTCATCTCGGTCGCGGCGTTGCCGATGTCGATCTGGCCGCAGGCGATGTCGTATTTCCGGCAATCGAGCGAGATGCACTTGGTGAGGCCGGTCACCGCGTGCTTGGTGGCGGTATAAGGCGCGGAATTGGGCCGCGGCGCGTGGGCCGAGATCGAGCCGTTGTTGATGATGCGTCCGCCGCGCGGGTCCTGGCTTTTCATGATTTTGATCGCTTCCTGCGAACACAGGAACATGCCGTTGAGGTTGACGTCGACCACCGCTTTCCACTGGTCGAAACCCAGATCTTCCATCGGGATCGCCGGCGCGCCCATGCCGGCGTTGTTGAACAGCAGGTCCAGCCTGCCCCAGGTGTCGCGCACTTTTGCGAACAGCGCTTTCACGGAATCCGGATTGCCCACGTCCGCCGGCAGGATCAGGGCATCGGCCGGCGCCGCCCCCGCGTCCGCCGCGGTCTTCTCGATCAGTGCCTTGCGCCGCCCGACCAGCCCCACCCGATAGCCGTTTGCCAGCAGCGCCAGCGCGGCGCTCTTGCCGATGCCGGTGCCGGCCCCGGTGACGATGGCAACCTTGTTGTGAGAACCCATGTTTGATCTCCTGTTAATGGATGGTGCGCTGTGGCGATTTATTGATTCTTGAATGCCCGCCGAGAATTCGGTTCATGATGATTTCAGGCCGAACAGCGCTTCGACGCGCGCAATATCTTCGGGCGAAAGATTCACGAAACGGCAGCCCGAACTTTGCACCTGCCTGCCGTCGGCAAGCGTTTCCAGCTGCGAATAGCGCACCTCCATGTCGACCACGATCGATTCCCCGGAGGGGCTTTCGATGCGGCAGCCCTTGAGCACCGTGCCCGGCTCGAGGCTGATCGCCGGATCGTACTGCAGAAAGCCGATGCCGCCCTTGCTCACGTTTGCCATGGTGCCGTCGAAAGGCATTACGCCGCCCTCGTCGACAACGCAGCGCAGCTCCTTTTGCGGCGGGGCCTCCGCGCGTTCGTTTTCCCGGCGTCTGTGGCCGGCGACGAGCTCGGGAAAGCGCAGCCGGATTCCCGGAGCGCCTTCGTGCGCGCTGGTCGGCTGCGGATCGCCCGCGGCGAATTCGACGCGCCAGCCTCCGGGTTCGGCGTGAAACGTCGCGCGCGGCCGGGCCAGCAGGGCCTTGTTGGCGGCCTCGTCCGCGCTGAGTTCGATGATGATGTACACCCGTGCCGGATCGATAAAGCGCAGGCGCGAGCGGAACAGCAGCTTGCCCCCGCCCAGGTCGGAAATGATGGGCTCGCCCCGCATCACCAGCGAGTTGAGCACGCGCGTGATTTCTTCGGGCGTGCGCAGCATCTGCCCTACAAGGGAGAAGGCCGGTTTCGGGTCGGAGAGCGTCATGAGGCTTGCGGATGGGAGGCAAATGGGCACCTTTCGGCGCTCTTGTGCAGAGTATAAACGTAACCGTGAATCGGCGAGCGGTCGAATCGCGGCGCGCAGCTTGCCATCACCGGGTTCCGGGGCTAGGCCGGGAACAGCCGCGCTCCCTCCAGCAGCAGGCGCACCGCCCCGCTCACCAGCAGCGCCACGCCTACTGACAGCGCAACCGAAACCAGCGCTTCCTTGCGGCCTATGGTCTTCAGCATCACGGCAAACGTGGAAATGCAGGGAATGTAGAAGGTCAGGAACAGCAGGAAGGTGGTGATCTGTACCCAGTCCAGGCGCGTGCCGACTTCGAACGTACCCAGCGCCTGATAAATCATCAGCAGGGACAGCTCCTTTCTCAGCACCCCGAACAGGATGGGCACGCCCAGCACCACCGGCAGCCCCAGCCACCACGCGGTCACCGGGGTGAGCAGGGCGTTGATCATGGTATCGGCGCCCACGTGGTGCAGCAAGGCCAGCACCACGCTGCCGCCGACCAGCAGCGGGGTGACGATGGTGACGATGTCCTCGGTCCGCGCCCAAGTTTCCGACAGCATGGAGCGCGCGCGCGGCAGCGCGTAGGGCGGGATTTCCTGCACCTGCCCCGGGCCGAATGCGCGCCGGTCGCGCGCCAGCAGGCGACCCATCAGCGCGACCACGGCGATAGTCAGCGCGAAGATGGCGAACACGCCGCTGCCGCCCAGGTATTTGCCGGCCAGCGCAAGAATGATGGCCGAGCGCGCCGAACAGGGTACGAAGGTGATCAGCACCGAGGCGATCACCCGTTCGCGGCCGCTGGTGACCTTGGCCGCGGCTGAAATTGCGGGAACATTGCAGCCCAGGCCGGTGAGAAAAGGCACGGCGACGCCGCCGTGCAGTCCGATCTGGTGGAAACCGCGGTCGACGACGAAGGCGATGCGCTGCATCACGCCCGCTTCCTCCAGCGCCACCAGCAGCAGTACCAGGGGCAGCATATAGGGCACGACGATGCCGACCAGCCCGATCAGGCCGTCGGCCACGGCGCGGCCGACGACGCCGCCGGTGGAGGTCGGTTGCCAGCCGGCGAGCGCGTCGACCAGGCGCGCCGAGCTTATGGAATCGAGCCAGGCGCTGACCTCGAACACCATGAACAGCACTGCGGCAAATACCGCCAGACTGCCGATCAGGCCCCACTGCGGATGCAGGAACAGTTCATCCAGCCAGTAGCGCCAGCCGCGGCCTTCGTGCGCGGCGCCCATGCGTGCGCTGGCTTCAAACAATGTGGCGGCGCGGTGGTGGCGGTCGGCGTGCAGTTCCTCTTCCAGTGGCCGCGGCAGCTTGACTGCGGCCTCGGCGCGCAATTGCCGCAGTTGCGGCAGCAGTTGCGGGAAGTGCTGGTCCAGCTCGTCGAGGAAATAGGGGTCCCCCGCTGCGACCTGCATCAGCAGCAGCCCATGCGGCGCGCGGAATGCCGCATGTATCTCCGGACGGTTCAGCGCCTGGCTCAGGGGCTGGAGACTGTCGCGGATGTGCTTGCTGACCGGCTGCGGCAGCGGGCAGGCGGCGTCGCGCACCGCGGCCACTGCGGTGGCGAATAGTTGCGAAATGCCCTGGCCCATCAGCGCCACGGTGGGCACCACCGGTATGCCGAGGAGTTTTTCCAGAGTCTTGACGTTGATGTGCAGGCCTTTTTCCCAGGCCTCGTCCATCATGTTCAGCGCGATCACCATAGGCCGGCCGAGCTGGGACAATTCCAGCGTGAGCTCCAGATGGTTCTCGAGGCGGGTGGCATCGACCACCTGCACGATCAGGTCGGGCGGCGCGAACGGCGCCGGCGGTCCGCCGGGTTCGTGCAACGAGATGGGCGGACGCTCGTCGCCCCACAGCAAATATTTCAATGCCGGCAGATCGTCCTCGCCCAGGTGGTGCAAGGCGCTTACGCTGGGCAGTTCGATCAGGCTCGCCTCGTCGAAGCCGATCTGCACCGTGCATTCGCCGTAGGCGCGATGCGTGCCGGCCAGCCTGCCGGTGCGCGGCGCGGTGCTGGACACCGCATTGAACAGCGTACTCTTGCCGGCGTTCGGCATGCCGACCAAGGCGATGCGCAAGCGCCGCTCGCCGCGGAACAAGGGTGTGCGCAGCGGGACCGTGGATTGGTGCACCGGCCGGTCGCCGCGGATGTTCGCCGTTTTGTTCATGAATCATTATAATGGCATCCCGACCCCGGACATCCGGCGCCAAGACCGGACCCACCTCGTAAACAGCGGGACCCTAAGGAGATAAGTTCATGACGAAACCACATTCGCGCGGCATGCTTGCCGGCACCGCAATCAGCATCGCGCTGGCGCTCGCCGCTCCGTTGGCGGGTGCGCAGGACAAGCCGATCGAGCTCAAGTTCGCCCACTGGCTGCCGGCGCAGCATCCGCTGGCGAAGCTCGGTTTCGAACCCTGGGCGAAGTCCGTGGAAGCCGCGTCCAAGGGCTCGATCAAGGTCACGATCTATCCCGCGCAGCAGCTGGGCAAAGCGGCCAATCACTACGACATGGCGCGCGACGGCATCGCCGACATTACCTGGGCCAACCCGGGCTATCAGGCGGACCGCTTTCCGATATTCGGCGTGAGCGAACTGCCGTTCCAGTTCTCCAATCCCGGCGCCGGGTCGAAAGCCCTGGATGCCTGGTATCGCGCCTCCTATGCCGAGAAGGAAATGAAGGACGTGCACTTCTGCCTCGCGCATATCCACATCGGCACGATACACTCGAAAAAGCCGATCACCGATCCGGAACAGATCAAGGGCATGAAAATTCGGCCCTCCCACGGCACCATGGCGCAGTTCGTCACCCTGCTGGGTGGCACCAACGTCCAGGTATCGGCGCCCGAGTCGCGCGACGCGCTGGAGAAAGGCGTGGCCGACGCCATCACCTTCCCCTGGCATTCGATCATCACCTTCGGCATCGACAAAGTGATCAAGTACCATACCGACATGCGGCTGTATGCGGCTACCTTCGCCTGGACCATGAACAAGGACAGCTACCGCAAGCTGTCTTCGGCCCAGAAAAAAGTAATCGACGACCACTGCAGCAACGCCTGGGCGGCCAAAGTCGGAGCAGACTGGGGCAACGACGAGGATTCGGGCCAGGACAAGCTGGCGAAAACGCCCGGCCACACCATCGTCAAGTTGACCGACAGCCAGCGCGTTGCCTGGCGCAAGGCCGCTGCACCGCTGACCGATGCGTGGCTGAAAACGCCGAACAGTTCGGGGATCGATGCCAAGCAGGCTCTGGACTCCTTCCACAAGGCCCTGGAGACTCACAAAGCCGCGTACTAAACCGACCGGTCCGCCGGCACTCCCGCGCGCGCTCGCCGGGGGAGTGCCGGCAGCGCGCCTTTCCCGGCCCCGCCTACCCACCGGAGGTTCCGCCATGCTCGACAAGATTCTTGCCGTTACGGAAAGCGTCGCAGCGTTCTTTTTGCTGCTGGTGGCGGTGCTGACCTTCTCGAACGTGTGCGTGCGTTATCTGCTGCATACCCAAATTCCGGACTGGTTCGATTTGTCCAAGCAGTTCCAGGCCATCGCCGTCATGTGGGGCATCGCCATCGCCACCTATCGCGGCAGCCACATCTGCGTCGACATCGTCTGGGAGCATTCCGGCAGCGCCTGGCGGCGGCGCATCGACCTCATCGCCACCGGTGTGACCCTGTTGCTGTTGGCGCCCATGGCCTGGATGATCATCAGCATGGTGGGCAACATGGGCAGCGAAGCGACCAGCGACCTGCGCATTCCGCTGCACTATTTCTATGCCATCGCCGCAGTGGGCGCGGTGGCCGCGGCGATACTCGCCGCCAAACGCATGCTGGTGTTGTTTGCCAGCCGCGCGCCTCGCGGCGCGGGGGCGGAGCGTCAGGATGGATAGGGACCTGGTCGCGTTGCTGGGTTTCGCGCTGGTGTTCCTGCTGATGGCGCTGCGCGTGCCGATCGGCGTTGCGATGGGGCTCTCCGGCATCCTCGGCTTCGCCGCGCTCTCCGGCATGGGCCCGGCGCTCAAGCTGCTCGGCCAGGTGCCGATGTCGGTGCTGTCGGACTACAACCTGTCCATCATTCCGATGTTCATACTCATGGGAGCGTTTTCGGCTGGCGCCGGCATGAGTCGCGAGCTGTTCGCGGCGGGCACTGCCTGGCTGGGCCACCGGCGCGGCGGGCTCGCGCTGGCGACCATCACGGCCTGCGGCGGTTTTGCCGCGATCAACGGTTCTTCGGTGGCGACCGCGGCCACCATGTCGCAGGTGGCTTTGCCCGAAATGCGCAAGGCCGGCTACGACCCCGGGCTGTCCGCGGGCCTGATCGCCGCGGGCGGCACGCTGGGCATCATGATTCCGCCATCGGTGATTTTTGTGTTGTACGGCATCATGACCGAGACCGACATCACCCAGTTGTTTTTCGCCGGCGTGGTGCCGGGCATCATGGCGATGATGTTCTATTCGCTGGTGATCGTGTTTCTCGGCTGGCGCTATCCGGCGACCATGCCGCGCGGGCCGGTGCACAGCTGGGCCGAGCGGTTTGCCACGCTGCAGAACCTCTGGGCCACGCTGCTGCTGTTCCTGGTGGTTCTCGGCGGGATGTATCTCGGCGTGTTCACCGCCACCGAGGCGGCCGGCGTCGGCGCGATGGGCGCGCTTGCGATCGGTCTCGTGCGCGGACAGCTTAGAGTGCACCAGATCAAGGAAACGCTGATCGCCTCGCTGCGCGTCTCGGCGGCGATCCTGACCATCGTGCTCGGCGCCTACTTGTTCGGCTACTTTCTCACCATCACCCAATTCACGCAGAATTCGATCGCCTTTCTGGTGCACCTGCCCCTGGGCGCCTACGGCGTGCTGGCGCTGATCATGGTGGGCTACCTGATACTCGGCGCGGTGATGGACGAACTGGCGATGATCCTGCTCACCGTGCCCATCGTGTTTCCGGCGATGATGCAGCTCGGCTTCGATCCGGTCTGGTTCGGCGTCATTATCGTGATGGCCGTCACTTTCGGCATGATCTGTCCGCCGGTGGGGATGAACGTGTTCGTCATCAACTCGATCGCGACCGACATCCCGCTGACGCGCATCTACCGCGGCACCTTTCCGTTCATTGCGGTGGACGTCGTGCGCCTGTTCCTGCTGTGCGCTTTTCCCATGCTGTCTTTGTGGCTGCCCAAGACCCTGGGCGGTTGAGGCGGTCCATGGGGTTAATACAAGATCGTCGATTGCGCGCGGACGGGCCGCCGTCCGCGCAAGTCCTGCTGCCGCCGCTCGAAGTATTTCTATATTGGCACGCGATCATTGCGCGCTGCGCGCGCCAACCGCGTTTTCTGTACGGATAAAAAGCGCATCCGTACAGAAAACGCGGTTATGGTAAAAAGCAAGGACAGAGTGGGTTTTTAAACAAGATCGTCGATTGCGCACGGATGGTTTCTAATCCGTGCGCAATCGACGATCCGCGCGGACGGTTTTTCGTCCGCGCAAAGCTGAGACTCTGCAACGACACCTTAGTCCGGGGAGCGCAACTGCTCGCGCACCAACTGGATATGGCTGCGCAGGGAGTACAGCTGGTCGGTGTAGGACAAAGGCACTTTGACGTGCTGCGCCTTGGCGTCGAGCTTGTTCAGTTCGTCCAGCAGCGCCGCCGGCGTGGCGGTTTTCGTGCGCAGCGCATCCTCGATGTCGCGCAGCTGCCGGTACCAGCGGAAAACGCGCGAGCGGATGCGGAACTCGTACAGCGGCGGCACCACGCGCGCGAGCGGAATCAGCACGGCGATGATGGACACCAGCACTACCCACATGCGCTCGATCAGGTTCGCCAGCCAGAACGGCAGGTAGCGCTGCAGCAGCGGCGGGCCGTTCCGGTAGTAGCGTTCGGCTTCCTTGGCCAGCGGCAGCTCGGTGTTCTGGGGCGATGGGAACTGCCCGGCGCGGGCGAGCCAGCCGCTGCCGCCGTGTATCTTGTGCGCCGCCTGCACGAACAGCTGCAGCAGCGCCGGATGGGTGTCGGCGCGCGCGGCCAGTTCGGTGGTGGCGGCGATGAGCGGCAGATCGTGCGCGGGCAGGTCGCGCGCCAGGTCGACCACGCCGCGCGGCAATTCGGCCGCGCGCAAGTAGGGAAAGCGGCGCGCGTAGGCCTCGGCCTGGGTGAATTCGAACAGCTTCACACCGGGGGTTTGCAGCAGCATCTGCACCATGGGCGCTTCCGGCGCCGCAGCGAACACGATGGCGTCGACTTCGCCCGCGAGCAAGGCCACCACTGCGGGTGTCTGCTCCAGGCGGCTGCCTTTGAAGCTGCCGCGCTCTATGCCATTGGCATGCAGAAGCTTGCTGAACAGACCGGTCACGCCGCTGCCCTTCGCCCCCACGTTGACGCGCCAGCCGCGCAAACCCGCCAGTTGCGTCAACGTCGCTTCGCGGTTCAGTGGTGTTGCCGCTGCGCTGCGGTAGAACAGCCACACCGGATCGAGGTAAAGGCTGCCTAGCGACACCAGCGGCACGCCGCTCTTTTCCTCGTCTATGGCGCGCTCGGCGTCGCTCGAGCCGCCGCGCACGAAACCCAGGTCCACGGTATGCGCGGCATCGCGCAGCGCCCGCCGGTTCTCCGACGACCCTTGCGTGGGCTTCTGCACGACTTCGATGCCGTAGCGCTTGAGTTCGGCCGCGTAGCGCTTGCCGAAGTCGGCGTAGTCGCTTTGCTCCGGTCCGGTCGCAAGCACCACGCGCTTGGGCGGAGCGGGATCGAGCAGTACGTAGGCGCCCGCGAGCAGGACGAGAGCGATCAGCGCGAACGGACCGGCGGTGACGATGAGATCGCGCGCCGAAAGCAGGGTGTTGCGTAGCAGGCGTGGCATACCGGCAAGCATAACGGAATTTGGCCCCGGGCTGGTGCGGCCCCTGCTGTGGCGGTGGACTTCTGCACCCGGAGCCGGTAGACTGCCGCCCTTTTCGCCACCCTGTGCCCATGGCCGCCGCTGCAGAGCAGATCACACCCCAAAGCGACGACGCGGACCGCGCGCCGGCGGAGCGGATTGCGCGCGAAATGGCGCGCCGCCGGACCTTCGGCATCATCGCCCACCCCGACGCGGGCAAGACCACCCTGACCGAAAAGCTGCTGCTGTTCTCCGGGGCCATCCACCTCGCGGGCACGGTCAAGGCCCGGAAGAGCCGCCGCCACGCGACCTCGGACTGGATGGAAATCGAGAAGCAGCGCGGCATTTCCGTGGCGAGTTCGGTGATGCAGTTCGAACACCGCGGCTGTGTGGTCAACCTGCTCGACACCCCGGGCCACCAGGATTTTTCCGAGGACACCTACCGCGTGCTCACCGCCGTCGATTCCGCGCTGATGGTGATAGACGCGGCCAAGGGCGTGGAAGAACAGACGATCAAGCTGCTCAAGGTGTGCCGCATGCGCGACACCCCTATCCTTACCTTCATGAACAAGATGGACCGCGAGACCCGCGATCCCGTGGCCCTGGTGGAAGAAGTGGAGTCCGTGCTCAAGATCCAGTGCGCTCCGGTGACCTGGCCCATAGGCATGGGCAAGTCGTTTCGCGGCGTATACCACTTGCTGCGCGACGAGATCCTGCTGTTCACCGCCGGCGAGGACCACGCCGACCAGAAATTCGAGGCCATCGCGGGCATCGACAATCCGCGGCTGGCCGAGATGTTTCCGCGCGAGATCGAGCAACTGAAGAACGAGGTTGCGCTGGTGCGCAGCGCCTTGCATCCGTTCGACCTCGCCGCCTTCCTCGATGGCACGCAGACCCCGGTGTTCTTCGGCTCCGCCATCAACAACTTCGGCGTGCGCGAGATTCTGGGCGCGCTGATCGACTGGGCGCCGCCGCCGCGCGAGCGCGACGCCACCGTGCGCGTCGTTGCGCCGGGAGAGCCCAGGTTTTCCGGTTTCGTGTTCAAGATCCAGGCCAATATGGACCCGGCACACCGCGACCGCATCGCGTTCCTGCGCGTGTGCTCGGGGCGCTTCGAGCGCGGCATGAAAATCAAGCACCTGCGGCTCGATCGCGAAATCAAGGTGAACAACGTGGTGACCTTCATGGCCTCGAGCCGCGCGCAGGTCGAAGAGGCTTACGCCGGCGACATCGTCGGCCTGCCCAACCACGGCCAGATGCAGATCGGCGACAGTTTCTCCGAGGGCGAAGCGCTGGCGTTCACCGGTATTCCCTATTTCGCCCCGGACTTCTTCCGTTCGGTGCGCATCCGCAATCCGATCAAGGTGAAGCAGCTCTACAAGGGCCTGCAGCAGCTCGGCGAGGAAGGCGCGGTGCAGGTATACAAACCGGTGGCGGGCGGGGATCTGATCCTCGGCGCGGTGGGGGTGCTGCAGTTCGAGGTGGTCGCGAGCCGGCTGCAGAACGAATACGGGGTCGATGCGGTATTCGAGGGCACGGCGGTCACCTGTGCGCGCTGGGTCACGGGCGAGGACAAACGCAGGCTGGCCGAATTCGAGAAGACGCTGGCACACAACATCGCGCGCGACGCCGCCGGCAATCTGACCTATCTCGCACCCAACCGGGTCAATCTGGAGCTCACGCAGGAGCGCTGGCCCGAACTCGCTTTCCACGAAACGCGCGAGCATGCGATACAGCGGAACTAAGCCCGGCCGACCACGGTGACAACCGGAAAAGGAAGCCCCGCTTGACGCGGGGCACCGAAAAAGGAAGCCCCGCTTGACGCGGGGCTTGTGGGCACCCATTTTGGAAGTGCCGTTGCCGTAGTTACGGCGCGTACGGGGTAGACCCCCGGTGATGGTCGGAATCAGAAGTCACTTTTCAGTCGATCTGCCTCCTTCAAGACTGCAGTTAATGTATAGATGCGGCCGGGGTCGAAGTCAAGCTCGGCGCGCCATCCGGACCGACATCGCATCGGTTGCACGCTTGGGGTAGATTGCGCAATCGCCGAAAAACAGCCCGCACCGGGTGGCTCGGCCTTTCCGTCTCCCGGCGGGAATACAAAAGGAGTAGACATGAGAAACGTATTCATTGCCGCAATCGCGCTGGCCATGGCCGGCAGCGTCCAGGCGCAAGGCGGCTACCCGAACCGCCCCGTCACCATGGTTGTCGGCTTCGCGCCGGGCGGCGGCACCGACGCCGTGGCGCGGATACTCGCGAAAAGTCTCAGCGACAGCCTGGGCCAGCAGGTGCTGGTGGAGAACAAGGCGGGCGCCGGCGGCAATATCGCGACCGATGCGGTCGCGCATGCGGCGCCCGATGGCTATACGATTCTGCTCGGCAGCGTAGGTTCGCTCGCGGTGGCGCCGCATGTGATCACCAGCCTGGGTTACGCTCCGCTGCGCGACTTCGCGCCGATCACCATGGCGGTGGTGTTTTCCAATGTGCTGGTGGTGCAGGCGTCGTTGCCGGCGCAGACCCTGGGCGATTTCGTGAAGCTCGCCAAGGAAAAACCGGGCACGGTCACCTTCGGCTCCTCCGGCATCCTCGGCGCTGGCCACCTGGCGGGCGAGTTGCTGAAAATACGTGCGAACATCGACATCGTGCATGTGCCCTACAAGGGCGGAGGTCCGGCAATGCAGGGCATGCTGGGCGGCCAGGTCACTGCTATCTTTGCCACCCCGGTGTCCTCCGGTGGCCAGGTGAAAGCAGGGAAAATACGCGCTATCGCCACCACCGGGCCGAAGCGGGCGGCACTGCTGCCCGATGTGCCCACGGTGGCCGAGTCGGGCTACCCCGGTTTCGAGGCGATGAACTGGTATGCCTACCTCGCACCGGCGAAAACGCCGAAAGACATCATCGATCGGCTCAACCGGGAACTGGTGAAGGCGCTGAACGACCCGGCGGTGGTGGAGCTGCTGCACAAGCAGGGGCTGGAACCCAGCCCGAGTTCGTCGGCGGAACTGGGGCGCTACATGGAGAGCGAGTACGAAACCTGGGGCAAGGTGGTGAAGCAGGCCGGCATCAAGGCGCAGTGAAGGCGCCGTATCGCCGGCATCTTCTACAGCGTCACCCGGGTGCCCAGTTCGATCACCCGGTCGGGTAGCAATTTGAAATACTCCGCGGTGGCGGGGCTGTTGCGCTGCATCCAGCGGAACAACTCCCGGCGCCAGGTGAACAGTCCCGGTCTGGCCGCGCGCGCGAGGGTGGCCTTGCCAAGGAAAAAGGTCGTCTCCAGCGCTTCGAACTTCAAGCCGTGGCGTTCGAGCAGTTTCAGCCCTTTCGGTACATCGGGTTCCTCCATGAAACCGTAGCGCAGCGTTGCCTGATAGACATGGCCGCGCTCGATCACGCGCACTTCCGTGCGTTCGAAGTCCGAGACGCGCGGCACCTCCTCGTTGCCGATGGTGAGGAACACGATGCGCTGGTGCAGCACCTTGTTGTGCTTGAGGTTGTGCATCAGCGCCGTCGGCACGGAGCCCGGGTCCGGCGAAAGATACACGGCTGTGCCCGGCACACGCGGAATATCGGCGCTGCACAGGGTCGGGAAGGCGTCCAGCGGCACCCGCCTGCTTTTCTCGTGCGACGTGAGCAGGGTCTCGGCGCGCTTCCAAGTCGTCAGCATAATGAACAGCGCTAGCCCGCATGCGAGCGGAAACCAGCCGCCATCGGCGATCTTGGTCGCATTTGCGGCGAAGAACACGAGTTCAACCAGGCCGATCAGCGCGAGCACCGCAAGGAACAGCGGATTCGGTCTCTTTTGCAGCGAGAACGCGACGATCGCGACCAGCGCGGTGGTGAGCACCATGGTCCCCGATACCGCGATTCCGTAGGCCGACGCGATCGCGCTTGAAGTCTTGAATGCCAGCACCAGCAGGATCACCAGCACCAGCATGGCCCAGTTTACCTGCGGGATGTAGATCTGCCCGCGTTCGGTCTCGGAGGTGTGCCGGGTGGGCACGCGCGGGAGATAACCCAGGCGCGTTGCCTGCTGGGTAACCGAAAACGCGCCGGAAATCGTTGCCTGCGAGGCGATGATGGTCGCTATGGTTGCGAGCACTACCAGAGGGATCAGAAGTTCCTGCGGCGCGAGCAAATAGAACGGGCTCTTCATCGCCGCGGGATCGCGCAGCGCAAGCGCACCCTGGCCGAAGTAGTTGACCATCAGCGCTGGAAACACCAGGCCGAACCACGCCAGCCGGACGGGCGTGGCGCCGAAGTGGCCCATGTCCGCGTACAGCGCCTCCGCGCCGGTCAGGGCGAGGAACACCGCGCCGAGCACGAGAAAGGTGAGCCCGGGCGCATGCCAGGCAAAGCCCAGGGCGTGCCTGGGATCGAGCGCGGCGAGCACGGCCGGCGTCTGCGCGATCGACACCGCGCCGAGCGCTGCGAGGGCGATG
>JAJZUN010000707.1 GCA_021848555.1 Pseudomonadota bacterium
AACGCGATGCTGTTGGAGCTGCGTAGGCTCACGTCCCTGCAGCAGCAGGATCGGTCTTTCTCCACGATGTCGATCGCCGAGGTGATCGGTGAGTTCTCTGGTGAGACGGAAGCTGGCCGCGCAGAACGGCCAAGCCAGGGCCGTAACGCTCGCCCGGCAGCTCCGGCCGACGCTTGCTCTGGCACCGGGCTCGAGGCGGGTCGCGCGATGGATCACCGCCCCCTACACGCCGGCGGCGCTCGCACGCAGGCTGCTGCCCCAGAGCCACCTGTCCCCGGCCGCGCGGCGCGCGTACCGCGCGAAGATACGCGCATGCAGGCCGGTGAGAACGTACAAGCCCGACTTTCCGTTGCAGGCAAAATGGAATGGCGAGCAGTGGGGCCTGATTGAGACGTTCACCGTCTTTCCTGACGGGACGGCACGCCTGCCGCATGTGCTGTTTCAGCTGCCGGTGTCCGCTCAGCACCGGCAATTCGATGCGCTGGCGCGTGAGAGCGTGCTGCGCAGCCGCTTTGCCAGGCGCCCCGCCGGATCCGCGCCGGTCACCTGCTCGCTCGCCTACCGATTCGTCATGTGGGGCCTCCGAGCGAGTGACTACCCTGGCCTGGAGTCCTATCTGTATCGCGTCAAACGCGACGCGCAGGCAGGCGATCCAAACTCTGAACTGAACTATGGCCTGTTGTTGATGGGCGGCTTGCCCCAGCTGCACATGGATCGGCATGCGGCGCTCTCCTGGTTCGTCAAGGCGGCTCAGGCCGGCCTTCCCCTTGCGCAATTCGAGACCGGTGCCGGTCTGCTGATGGGGGTCGGTCTGGCCGGATGGGGCAACACCTGGGACACGGCCAAGGGCCTGCGCTGGCTGCACCTTGCGGTCGCGCAGCGCGAGCCACACGCCGAAGTGCTGCTCGCCGAGTGGCAACTGCGCGGGAAACCCAGTCTCGCCACCGTTCGGCAGGCCGTGCAGTGGCTGAGCGAGGCCGCCGCGCAGGGCAACCGGTTCGCACGGCTGTATCTGGCCGCTCTGCTCGCCGCCTCGCCGCAGCCGGCGATTCGTGATCCGCAGCGAGCGCTTCTGCTCGAAAAACAGGCCGACGAGGACAGCCTCGGCGTGGACCCGACGGGAGTCGAAATCCGTGCCGCGGCGCTGGCCGCCGCGGGCCATTTCATGCGCGCGGTCAAGGACGAGCGCCGGGCGATCGAACGCGCCCGCAGGCTTCGCTGGAATCTCGCGCCGTTGCAGCAGCGTCTGGCACGCTACCAGGCCCACCAGAGCTGGTACGGCAACCTGCTCAGTTATGGCGTGACGAGCCCCGCCGGGACTGCCCGCGGCGCCCAGGCGGCGCGCGCAGCACCCGAGTCCTACCGCGGCAGCGACCGGCGCGCTCAGGCCAGGGGACACGAGGCGAAGCGAGGTCAATGAACCCCCTCTTCGGGCCACCGAGGTTCAACGCCCTTAGTGGATCGCCGAGATGTCGACCTCTGCTTTGGGTTTCGGCGAGAGCCAGATCGCGCCGGCCGCGACGGCAAGCGCGAGCGCACAGAAGAAGAAGACGCGGTTGGTGGCGATCATCATGGCCTGCGCGCTGAGCGTGCGGTCGATCAGGCTTGCGGCCTGCGCCATGGAGTAGCCATGCTGCATCAAGCTGGCGATCGTGTGCTGCACGCCGTGCAGCACACCAACGAGTTGCGCATGCGCGCGGGTGGCGTCGTTTTCCCACACCGTCGTCATGATCGAGGTCGCAATAGCCCCGGCGAGCGAGCGGACGAAATTCAGCTGTCCGGCCGCGGCGGCAATCTCATCGCTGTCGACGCTGCCGAGCGCCGTGGTCATCAGGGGAATGAAGAAAAACGGCAGCCCGAATCCCGTCAGGAACACCGGCCAGGCGACCTCAGCGAAGGTCATCTGGGCATCGCCCGCGCTGCGCAGAAAGGTCACCAGAGCAAGCCACAGGACGCCCGCGAAGATCAGCTTGCGCGGGTCGATCCGCTGGGCGATCGCCGCAACGAGCGGCGAGGCCAGCATCGCGGAGATGCCGAAGCCGGCGGACGCATAGCCGGCCCAGCTCGCCGTATAGCCCATCTGCTCCTGCAGCCACAGCGGCGTGAGCACGTTGACGGCGAAGAATGCCCCCATCGCGAGCGCCAGGTTCACCATCGAGGCGCTGAAGCCGCGGTGGCGGAAGACCCGCAGGGACACCACCGGATCACTGCAGGTCAGCTCCCAGATCAGGAAGGCGGCAAAGCCGATCGCGGCGAGCAGCGCCAGCAGCGTGATGCGATGCGATGCGAACCAGTCGTGATCCTTGCCGGTATCCAGCACGATCTGCAGCGCCGCGACCCAGGTCACGAGCAGTCCCAGGCCTACCGCGTCGATCCGCTGCCGCTGCGTGGGCGTCTCCTGCGAGCGCAGCATGCGCCAGACGATGGGCCCGCAGATCATTGCGATCGGCACGTTGACCCAGAAGATCGAAGGCCAGGCGAAGTTGTTGCAGAGCAGCCCGCCGAGAACCGGGCCGAGCACCGGTGCAACCAGGGTCGTCATCGACCATAGGGTCATGGCGATGGGCTGCTGGCGCTTGGGGAAGATCTGCATCAGCAGCGTCTGCGACAGCGGCATCAGCGTTCCGCCCGAGAGCCCCTGCAACACGCGCAGCGCCACGAGCAGATCGAGCGTCGGGGCGAGGCCGCACAGGGCGGAGAACATCCCGAAACCGAGGATCGACAGTGCGAACAGGCGCACCGTGCCGAAGCGCGCCGCGAGCCAACCGGTGAGCGGAACGATGAT
>JAJZUN010000708.1 GCA_021848555.1 Pseudomonadota bacterium
CGGGAAACCAGAGTGGGGAGAGCGTGCAAGTCCGCAAGTCAGGATGGGCGGATTTGTTTCTGAAAGAGGACTGGTGGGCGATTTGGCTGGGGGTCGGGACCATGGTCATCGCGATCGTCCTGTTTAGCAACGGCAGCACCGCCCTCAAAACGCTAGCAATCAACCCGGGCGGGTTGAAATGGTCGTCCCTCGGCCAGTTGACCGACCATTTCGTGCAGAATGCGCATCTGTATTTCTACCAGTTCATCGCCTGGCTGGTGCTTTTCGGCCTGCCTCGCCGCGTCATGGGTATCAAGCTTTCGGAGTTCATTCCCGCCTTTGTCCTGCTCTATGTCCTGTCCGTGATCATGTTTGCGATTGCTGGATGGGCGAATGCCGCGAAATTCAACCTGGAAGCGCCTTTGGTCGCACTGGTCGTCGGCCTGGTTATCGCCAACCTGATCCGGCTGCCCAAGTGGATGGACGCGGGTTTCAGAGTGGAATATTTCGTCAAGCTGGGCGTCATACTTTTGGGGGCAACTTTCCCAATCACGCTGATCCTGACTGCCGGCCCGGTCGCCATCGGACAAGCCACGATCATCTCTTTGGCAACCTGTCTGGTGATTTATTTCATCGCGACCAGGATGTTTGGCCTGGACCGCAGGCTGGCCGCGGTAATCGGGGTGGGCGGGTCAGTTTGCGGAGTATCGGCTTCGATGGCGATAGCCGCGTCGGTGGGGGCAAAGAAGGAACATCTCTATACGTCGGTAACCTTGGTCGTCGGCTGGGCGCTGGTGATGATTCTTGTCCTGCCTCTTGTCTCGCGGACTTTGGGTCTTACCGCGGGAGACGGCGGCGCTTGGATCGGCACCTCGGAATTTGCCGACGCCGCAGGGTTTGCGGCGGCAAGCGCCTACGGCAAGATGGCGGGCAACGAAGACGCGGCGATCAAGTCTTTCACGCTGATGAAAGTGATAGGCAGAGACTTGTGGATCGGCATCTGGTCGCTCGTCTGGGCGCTCATTGCGACCGTCGTTTGGGAAAAGCAGGAAACCGGTGCGAAACCCGAGGCCATGGAAATCTGGTGGCGCTTTCCCAAGTTCGTGATCGGGTTTTTTGTCGCGTCCGTCCTGATGACCATGGTGACAAGCAGCTATTCCACAGCCGATTTCAACAAGACAGTAAGACCCGACCTGATCCTCCCGCTCGTTTCGCTGCGGACTTGGGCATTTATCTTCTGCTTCTTGAGCATTGGATTGACGACCCGGTTTCGCGACCTCGAACCGGTTGGATGGAAAGCTTTCTCCGCATTCACTATAGGCGTCGCAGTGAATGTCCTGCTCGGATATTACCTTTCAGTCCACGTTTTCGGCAGCTATTGGTCGAGCTTGTAAGCTTGGGGGTGCATGGCCAGCGTTCTTGGCCATGCGCTGCCGAAGCGGCGATAATTTATGACAACACATACTTGCAGGGAATGCCGGTTTTTCGCCAGCGAGCCTGGCGAACTGGAACGCGCGGTACCGGGAATCAATATCCTGAGTTCCGCCTATGGCTCGGTGCGCGCCGACACCGCGATTTGCGAGCATCGCGGCATTTTCGTGACGCCGGCGCTCGCCTGCCCGGACTTCCTCGGTACGACACCTCGCTGGATTCAGGCTGCGTCTTCCACAAAACATTTCAAATAAGCGATAGAAAAATCTGCCCCCTCGCCCGCCGCGCGCGGGCGACGCGCCGATCTGACGCCGATCTATTTTTTCCAGCTGGTCATGTCGTCGACCTTGACGTCGTACTTCGCCATTTTCGCCGTGGCTTCTTTTTGGGCGTCGCGCTCGATGCTCGCGAACGCCTCGGCCAGTTTGTAGCAGTACTTGGCCAAGTCGACCGGATTGGGCTTGGCCTCGCCGCCGGCGAGCATGACGCGGCCGACGAGCTCGACATAAATCTGGGCCGCTAGTTCTCTTACCGATGTGGCCTCAGTGCCGGGAGGGGAAGCAGGGGCAGTCATGGTGTGGGCGCCTTCGAAGTGGCTTAGAAACAGCGGCTATTATGCCGGAGAAGGCGCCGGTCGGGCTATTCTGACGCAACCACGCTCGGACGTCCGAACGGCGGCCGCGCCAGCCAGATCACCGGTATCAAAATGATCAGCAGGCAGCCGCAGAGCCAGAATACGTCGTTGGTGGCGAGCATATTCGCCTGTGCGGAGAGTATCCGGTCCAACACCGCGTGGATCTGATCGGGCGGCATGCCGGTGGCGTCCAGGCGCGCGGAGAAGCTGGTGCTCTGCGGCGCATAGACGTTGATGTGTTCGGCCAGCTGCGCGCGGTGCAGCGATTCACGCCGGGTCCACAGCGCGATCGCGAGCGAGGTGCCGAAGCTGCCGCACATGGTGCGCAGGAAGTTCTGCGTGCCGGTCGCCGAGGCCATGCGCTCGGGCGCGATGCCGCCGACGTTGATGCTCACGAGCGGCGCGAAGAACATGGCGACGGCCACCCCCTGCAGCAGCTGCGGAAAGGCGATGACCAGGAACTCGGTGCCGGTGGTGAACTGCGCGCGCCAGAAAAAGCAAATCGCGAATACGATGAACGCGACCGTGGCGAAGCGGCGCGGGTCGGTGCGTTGCAGGCTGCGTCCGACCAGCGGCGCCAGAATGATGGCGAATATGCCGACCGGCGCCATGGCGTAGCCGGCCCACTGCGCGGTATAGCCCATCTGCGTCTGCAGCCACAGCGACTGGATCACCATGCTGCCGAGGAACAGGCCGTAGGCGAGGCTCAACGCGAGCGCGCTCATGCCGAAGTTGCGG
>JAJZUN010000709.1 GCA_021848555.1 Pseudomonadota bacterium
GGCTCCGGCCGCGAGCAGGAACGAGCCCATGCTCGCGGCCTGGCCCACGCACAGGGTGCTCACGTCGGGCTTGATGAACTGCATCGTGTCGTAGATCGCGAGCCCGGCGGAAACAGAACCGCCGGGGGAATTGATATAGAAGGAGATGTCCTTGTCCGGATTTTCCGACTCCAGGAACAGCAGCTGGGCGACGATCAGATTGGCCGTCATCTCGTTCACCACGCCTACCAGGAATACCACCCGCTCTTTCAACAAGCGCGAGTAGATGTCGTAGGCGCGCTCGCCGCGGCCGCTTTGTTCGATGACCATGGGAATCAGGCCCAGGCCTTGCGCGCCCTCGTACTCGGCCTGCGGCTGCGTCCAGCCCGCCATTTGCGGCTTCCAGCCCGGCTGTATCATGCCAACGCCTCCTGACAATTACTGTGACTCGAGGCAGCGCAAAGTCGGCGGGCCCCGGCATTCGCTTCGGTCGCATCCCCGCTACGCGGGGCCCCTGCTCGGTCGCTCATGCCGCTTTCCCCATAAATTCGTCGAAATTCACCGCCTTGTCCTCGACTTTCGCGTGCTTGAGGACCCAGGCGACGACGTTGTCCTCCAACGCCAAGCCTTCCATTTCAGACAGACGCTGCGGCTGTGAGTAAATCCATTTTACCACCTCGTCCGGCTGCTCGTAGCTCTCGGCCTGCTCCGCCACCAGGGCGCGCACCTGCTCCGGTTTGGCCGCCAGATCGTACGCCTGCACCAGTTCGGCCACGATCAAACCGAGCGATACGCGGCGCTGCGCCTGCTGCTCGAACATTTCCGGATTTATGGGCATTTGCTCCATCTTCATGCCGCGCGCCTCCAGATCGGCACGCGCCGCCTGCATCAGGCGCTGCGCTTCCATTGCGATCAGCGCCTTGGGCAATTCAATCTTGGTCGCATCGAGCAAGGCCTGCATCGCCTTGTTCTTGATATCGGCCTGGGTGCGCTTTTTCACTTCGCGCTCGATATTGGCCTGGACCTCGGCGCGCATCTTGACCAGATCGCCATCGGCCACGCCGAGCGAGCGCGCGAACTCCGCATCCACCTCGGGCAAATGCGGCTCCTCGACCTTCTTCAGCGCCAGCTCGAAGTTCGCGCGTTTGCCGGCCACGTCTTTCCCGTGGTATTCGGCAGGAAATGTCAGCTCGAAGGTCTTGCTCGCGCCGGCCGCGAGGCCGAGCGAGCTAGTCTCGAACTCGGGCAGCATCTGTTTTTCGCCGAGCACGAACACGAAATCGGTCGCCTTGCCGCCGGCAAACTCGACCCCGTCGATCTTGCCCAGGAAATCTGCGGTCACGCGATCGCCCGCGGCCGCGGGCCGTTCAACCGCATGAAAGTGCTGGCGCTGCTTGCGCAGGATTTGCAGCGTCTTTTCGACCTCGGCATCGCCCACCGTAAGCACCGGGCGTTTAATCCGGCTCGCGCCTACATCGCCCACCACCACTACCGGATAGATCTCGAACGTCGCGCTGAATTCGATGTTTTTCGCGTCGGCCTCGCCCGGTTTGGGCTCGATGCGCGGATAGCCCGCCACCTTGAGATTCTGCTCGCGCACTGCATCGCTGAACGCTTTCTCCACCGCGTCGCCGATCACCTCGGAGCGTACCTGCGGTCCATATTGCTGGGCGACCAGCTTCATCGGCACCTTGCCTGGACGAAAGCCCGCCATGCGCAGATTGCGCGACAGCTTTTTCAGGCGCTCGCCGATCTGTTTCTCGATTTCCTCTACCGGCACCGCCATGTTGAGCCGACGCTCGAGCGTGCCCAGATTCTCCAAACTTGTTTGCATCAAATTCCCTCAAAGTCTGCCACTAAACCAGGAAATCGAAAGGAGGCACCCCCTTTTCGTAACCCACTCGACTAGCCCCACGGCGTGGTGCGAAGGAAGGGACTCGAACCCCCATGCCGTAAGGCGCTGGAACCTAAATCCAGTGCGTCTACCAATTCCGCCACCTTCGCGCAGGTGCAATTTTACGCGATTTCCCCCTATACTGTCAGCCCAAGTTTTACCAATTCCTCAAGAATTTCAAGCGAATGTCCGCAGGCCACTACGAGAATTTCCCGGTTGCCTCGGTGCTGCTGCCGGCCTCCCTGCGCCATCCCGTCTCGGTCATCTACCGCTTCGCCCGCTCGGCCGACGATTTCGCCGACGAAGGCGAACTGGCGCCAAGCCAGCGGCTGGCGCTGCTGGATGATTATCGTCATGAACTGCGGCGACTGGAGGCTGGAGTCGCACCGGCGCAGGCGCTGTTCGTGGAACTCGGTCAAGTCGCGCTCGCATACCAGCTGCCGTGGCAGCTGTTTCACGACCTGCTGGACGCGTTTTCCCAGGACGTGGTGAAAAAGCGCTATGCCTGCTATGCCGAACTCCTGGATTACTGCCGCCGTTCGGCCAACCCGGTGGGACGCCTGCTGCTGCATTTGTTCGGCGCAGCGGATGCAGACAGGCTGCAGCAATCGGATGCGATCTGCAGCAGCCTGCAGCTGATCAATTTCTGGCAGGACGTCGCGATCGACTGGTGCAAAGACCGCATCTACCTGCCGCAGGACGAAATGCAGCGCTATGGCGTGAGCGAGGCCCAGATCGCGGCGGGCGACGCGTCGGGCGCGTGGCCGGCGCTCATGCGTTTTCAGGTCGAACGCGCGCGCGCCCTGATGCTAGCAGGCGCGCCGCTGGGACGGGCATTGCCCGGACGCATCGGTCTGGAAATCCGCAGTATCGTCCAGGGGGGGCTGCGCATATTGGAAAAAATAGAC
>JAJZUN010000710.1 GCA_021848555.1 Pseudomonadota bacterium
GACGATGACGAAGCCGCGCATGTTGTAGATGCCGGTGAGATCGTCGGTTTCAGCCAGTAGCCGGGCCCGGTTCAGGCCGAAACGGATGTCGGCGGAAAACATGGTGGTGATATAGGCGACGAGCAGCATCGGCGCCAACTGCGCCACCAGGCCGCCGATATAGGCGAGCGAAAGAATCTGCCCGGACGGGGAGTTTTCTCCAAGCAGCACGAAGCAGGCGCCGATCAGCGCCATTTCGAACATCGTGGTGAGCTTGCCCAGCGCCAGCGCGCTGGTGATGATCACCAGCAGGTAGGCGTTGACCAGGGGGCTTGCGAGTTTGCCCGTATACCAGAGCACCCAGGTGATGAAGATCACCATCACGAAGGTTTCGATGGCGATTTTCCAGCGCGATTCGGTCTTGTAGAAATTGGTGTAGCGAAAGCTCAAGACGAACGCGGTGTAAAAGAACAGCCCCGCCGAAATCGCCGCCTGGTCCGCGGTGAGGGGGCCGTCGAACACCTGGTAGAGCAGCACCAGGATAAGCAGCAGCCACTCGATTTCTGCGACGGTGCGCGAAATGCCGCGCAGTTCCTCCTGCTCGACGCTCAGTATCTCAGCGGGTTTTGCGTGCACACCTTTCCCTTCGTCGTGAGCGGACCGCGGCCGTCATGATCGCCGCGAAGAGGCAATTATAGCGCGACTGGCGATCGCTTCCAGGCCCGGGGCGCTCACCCCCCCGTTTTTTCTTCTCTCCAGAAATCCAGTTTCTCCTGCACCACCCGGTCGGAGTAGATGAAAACCACTGCGTCGCTCGTAGCGGTGTGCTGGTGCGCGACCCAGCTCGGCACGACGAAAATGTCGTGCGGTCCCCAGTCGAAGGTATCCGCGCCGATCTTGCTCGTGCCGGTGCCTTCGACCACGGTGAATACCGCGCTGTCGGTGGAGCGGTAGGACGCAGTCTTGAATCCCTTGGGAATGAGCTGCATCCAGGTGGACATCGTCGGCATCGCCCAGCCGCCGCTGACCGGGTTGATATACTTCATCTTGTAGGCGTGCCAGGGGTCGGCGGCGCGGAAGCGCGCGAGGCCATCCAGCGCCTCGCGCGTGCGGCTGTAGGGGTAGTTGAATATCGGCGAGGTCTGCGACGCATAAGCCTGATCGACCGGCAGCAGGTTGTGGCCCGCTTCGGCGGCGGCCGCGCCTTCCGGGCGATCCAGCGGGTGGACCTTGCCCGGATAGCCCTCGCGAAAGCTCGCGCACATCAGGTTGACGATGTGCATGTCCAGGCCGTCGAGCCAGATCATCGGCGCGTCGCCTTCGTTGCCGTGGTCGTGCCAGGTCATCGACGGGGTGATCACGAAATCGCCGGGCGCCATCATGGTGCGCTCGCCCGCGACTGCGGTGTAGGCGTTGTTCCCTTCGATGATGAAGCGCAGCGCCGAGGCGACGTGCTTGTGCGCTGGCGCAATCTCGCCCGGCAGGATGATCTGCAATCCCGCAAACAGGCTCTGCGTGATGCGCGACTCGCCCGGCAAGCCCGGGTTTTCCAGCACCATGACGCGGCGCTCGGCTTCGGCCGCGCTGATCAGCTTGCAGGCCTCCATCAGGTAAGGGCGAATCTCCGCGTAACGCCAGAGGGCAGGTACGCAGCGCGGCGCCGGCTGATCGGTGACCAGACCGTGCAGCACGCGCCACAGCGGCGCGAGGTTGCGGCTGCGCGCGCGCTCGTAAAAATCCATCCGGCCCGGCTCGGCCGCGAGGTCGACGCTGGGAACGATGCCCGCGCCTGCGCCGGGTTCGTGCCGGCCGCTGCCATTGGATTTCATCCCTGCCTCCTGTTGTTTGGCTGTTTCGCTGCAGCGCTGTCGCGCGCTTTTGCGCATCATAGCGTAGCTGCGCGGCTGCCGCGATGCGGCGCCGGGGGATGCAATATTGAGCTATGATGCCGCTAACCGTCTTGCCCTGGAAAATCATGGAAACCTATCTGATCTGGCTCGCTGCCGGATTCGTGCTGGTGATTGCCGAGCTGGTCACGGGCACGTTTTTTCTGCTGGTTCTGGGCATCGCAGCCTTCGCCGGCTCGGCCACCGCCTGGTTCGGCCTGGGGTTCTGGGTCGAGGCTTTGTGCGCCGCGATAGTCGCGGTCGCCGGCGTGTTCTGGGTGCGGCGGCAGCGCAAGGCGATGCAGCAGCCCGACATGGCGTCTCTGGACGTGGGGCAGGCGGTTGCCTTCGATGCCTGGATCAGCCGCGAGCAAGGCGTGGCGCGGGTAAAGTATCGCAACACGCAGTGGGATGCCGAGGTCGAAGGCGAGCGCGAGCTCGATCACGGCCAGGTGCTGTTCATCCAAGCGGTGCAGGGCAATACGCTTAAAGTCGCGACAACCAAACCCTGAGGGGAAGGTCATGTTTCCAAAACTAATCGCCGTTGTCATTGCCACCATCATGGTGGCGCAATTCGATCAGACCAAGGGTTTCACCATTCCGTTTTTCATCCTGGCACTGGCGATCGTATTCGTCATCGAGGGCGTGCGCGTGGTGCCGCAGCAGAGCGCCTGGGTGGTGGAGCGCCTGGGAAAATTCCACGCGGTCCTGCAGCCCGGGTTGAACGTGATCGTGCCGTTTGTCGACCGCGTCGCCTACACCCATTCGCTGAAAGAGGTGCCGCTGGATGTGCCCGAGCAGGTGTGCATCAGCCGCGACAACACCCAGCTTTCCGTGGACGGCGTCATTTACTTCCAGGTGACCGATCCGCGCCTCGCCTCCTACGGCTCGTCCAATTACATCGCCGCCATCACC
>JAJZUN010000711.1 GCA_021848555.1 Pseudomonadota bacterium
GGACGAACTGGTACACAACGGGGGGCAGATGGCGCTCGGCGTCCCCGGTTTCCATACCATCAACGACGATTTCGTGACCGAACCGCTCGGGGTCATCCACTGGGTATTCGTGGTCGCGCCGCACCACCCGCTGGCGTCGGCGCCGGCGCCCCTGGGCAACGATCTGTTGCGGCGCTTTCCGGCGGTCAATGTCCGGGACACCTCGCATCGACTCAGCAAGCGCACCGCCTGGAAACTGTCGGGACAGCAGGAGTTTCTGGTGCCCGACCTGGAGGCCAAGGTCGCTTGCCACCTGCAGGGGCTGGCCGTCGGGTTTCTGCCCGCGCCCCTGGCGCGCCGACTGACGCAAATGCACCAACTGGTGGAACGCGCCGTGGCGGTAGGACGCTCGCCCTCCCCGCTGGCGCTGGCCTGGCGACGCAGAGGTGCCGGCAAAATCACCGCACACCTGCACGAACTGTGCGCTACGCGCGACGCCCTGGTGCTGCCGTTGTTTGCGGCTATGGAAGCGCCCGACTGATGCGGCGCGATGTAGCCACTGGGTCGCTACCCAAGCCAAGAGGAGTAAACAGCAGGTCCAGGTACTTTTCTATCATTTTCTCCAGTAGCTGCCGAGCAGCGCTTTTCGCCGAAACGATCCTGTCTACAGACAAGTCTTTCTGCCCCGAAGCAATAACTGACAGTCTGCCAATAATCGGGCCGCGACAAGGCCGCGCGCCAGCGCAGTGCAAGCATGCACTGCGCTGAAGCGCGCACGACTTCCTAGGCTTTGTTCCCTTTGCCGCCGGTATCTCGGCAACCGGCCGCAACTGCCGGAAGATCGGCTCCAGGCGCGGCTTTCCACGCCAATGCCCATGATTGCGGCGGCGTTGGCACACTAATTGCGTTTGCTTTTCCCGACGGCTTAATCAATTGGGAGAAGACCATGTCTGCATTTTCCGATCCGTACGATCCGAATCGATCCCTTGGTCTTGCATGCAGCTGCGGCAAACACGCAAGCCAGCGCGAGCACGACGCCACCGACAATCTTGCCGGCGCCGATTCCGAGGATTTGTCTAACCGGATAATCGAATCGACCATGGTGCGGGCGCTGCTCCCGCACGACGACACGCGGCGCAGGTTCATCCGCGCAGTGGGCGTGAACACGGCCATGGCCGCGATCGCCAGCGTGCTTCCGATAGGCGCGATGCAGGCGCTCGCCCAGGAAAAGAAATCGCCAGAAAAGCGCAACCTCAAGATCGGTTTCATTCCAATTACCTGCGCCACGCCGCTGATCATGGCCGATCCGCTGGGTTTCTACAAGAAGGAAGGGCTGAACGTCGCGCTCAACAAGACCGCCGGCTGGGCGCTGATACGCGACAAGATGCTCAACAAGGAATTCGACGCGTCGCACTTTCTGTCGCCCATGCCGCTGGCGATTTCGATGGGGGTCGGGTCCTCCGAGCAGCCGATGCGCGTCGCAACGATACAGAACGTCAACGGCCAGGCGATCACGCTGCACGTGAAACACAAGGACAAGCGCGATCCGAAACAATGGAAGGGCTTCAAGTTCGCGGTTCCGTTCGACTACTCGATGCACAATTTCCTGTTGCGCTACTACGTCGCCGAACACGGCCTGGATCCGGACAAGGACATCCAGATCCGCGTCGTGCCGCCGCCGGAGATGGTGGCCAACCTGCGCGCCGGCAATCTCGACGGCTATCTCGGGCCGGATCCGTTCAACCAGCGCGCCGTCTACGACGAGATCGGTTTCATCCACCTCCTGTCGAAGGACCTCTGGGACGGCCATCCCTGCTGCGCTTTCGGCACCTCCGACCAGTTCATCAAGGAAAATCCCAACACCTTCGCTGCGCTCTTCCGCGCCGTGCTCAACGCCGCCAACATGGCGCGCGACCCGAAGAACCGCTCGCTCATCGCCAAGGTGATCTCGCCGGCCAATTACCTGAACCAGCCCGAGACCGTGGTGGAGCAGGTGCTGACGGGCAAGTTCGCCGACGGGCTGGGCAACGTCAAAAACGTTCCAGACCGCGCGGGCTTCGACCCCTTCCCCTGGCAATCCATGGCAGTGTGGATCCTGACGCAGATGAAGCGCTGGGGATACATCAAGGGCGATGTCAATTACAAGCAGATCGCCGAGCAGGTCTTCCTGGTAACCGATGCAAGAAGGCACATGGCCGAGCTCGAGATGAAATCGCCCGCAGCCGGCTATGCCAAATTCAAGGTCATGGGCAAGGAATTCGACGCTGCCCAGCCGGAGAAATACCTCTCCAGCTTCACCATCAGGAAGACGCTGACATGAGTTTGCGGTCAGGGATACCGCTGCCGCGGCGCAAGCCGGCCAATGCGGAACCTGCCGCCAGGGTCGTGCGCAAGCGCTCCGGAAAGATCAAATCCGAAGCGCTGCGTGCGGCGATCCTGTCGCTGTTGTTTCTCGCCGTGCTGCTCGGCATCTGGCACGTTGCCACCTTGCCCAAGGAACGGGCGACAGGCGCTAACGACGAGTACGCGAAGCTGATGGGCAAGAGCGAAGCCAAGACCACCGGCTTTCCCACGCCGGCGCAAATGGGCGCGGTCGCCCTGCGCCAGTTGTCCGACCCCTTCTACGACAAGGGGCCGAATGACAAGGGTGTCGGCATCCAGCTCGGCTATTCGCTCGGCCGGGTCGCGCTGGGATTCGCTCTCGCCGCGCTGGTCGCGATCCCGCTCGGTTTTCTCATCGGCATGTCGCCGCTGATTTACCGCGCGCTCGACCCGTTCATTCAGGTGCTCAAGCCGA
>JAJZUN010000712.1 GCA_021848555.1 Pseudomonadota bacterium
CATCGCCTTGCTCTCCCCTCCGGTTCTTCGTGCCTATTTGTTACCCATTCCGTCCAAGCTCTTTCGACTCGCTTCAACAGCCTGTCGGAAATCCAAACGCTCGCCAGCCCGACGATATAACCCGCGACCACGTCGGCCGGAAAGTGCGCGCCGATCAGCACCCGCGAAAGTCCGACGCACACCAGCAACAGCACCAACATGGCCCGCGCCGTGTGCCCGTTGAAGCGCGACCAGAGACTGCCGACGAGGACCGCAGCAAAGGCCGCATGACCGCTCGGAAAGCTCCCCTCGGAGTTGACCGGTAGGGGAGTTTGGCCGGTGCCGGGGCCGTACAGCTCCCACGGCCGCGGCAAGTCAAACGCGATCTTGAGCACCCACACGAGCCCTGCGGCAAGAACAGTTGCGAGCAGATAACGGAAGAAGACGCCCTCCCAGCTGCTCTCCAATCGACAGCCTACGATTGTGTGCCGGTCCGGGCAGCGCACGATGTGCAACGCCTGCGCGCCGATCACGCGCCCATAGTACGGAGCGAGCCAGAACGAAGCGAAGACCGAGACCAGGACCAGGGCAGGCTCGAGCGCAGGCGAACGAAGTTGCTGCGCGAGCTCAAAGAGCCAAACGTTAAGCCCGTCCCAACCGTACCAGATATTCAAAGCCGCCATGACCGTTCGAAATCCCAACCGCGAGACGCTCTCGCGGTCATTGATGCATCGGCCGTCGAGTCATCGCCGCACACCGGCTTGCCGTAATACCGCGCCATCGTGTGCTTTCCCTCTTCTCGTTATGTTTTGTCCCATCGCAAACTGGGGGGCTTGGATGCCCAGCCGACAGCGCCCACCTTCTCGGAGACACAGGCGCGCCTTGAATCGCTGCACGTCATGCGTGAACACGCGATCCTTGTCGGGGAGCGCCTGCACCATGTCATAGAGATGGACCAGGTAAGGCACGTCGGTCACCAAGCGGTGATAGACCCAACGGCCGCTCTTCTCCATCGACAACAGCCCTGCTTGCCGCAGGCTCTTTACATGGCGCGAGAGCTTGTAATGCGGTTCAAGCAGACTGTCGACCAGTTCGCACATGCAGGATTCCTCTTCCGTGCTTGCCAGCAGCCGCACGACGCGGATGCGTGTGGGATCGGCGAGGGCCTGGAAGACGTCTTCGGGTTTCACGGATATTGAGTGCATAGTTGCATTATCATACACATGGCGATAAAATGCAAGGGCAATCATCGGAGGGTCATTGCAGTGGGGCGTAAATCAGTTTGAAGGGGATTCCGCATGAACCACCATCTGCACCAGGAACAAGGTAAGCGGGCGCTGATCCTCCGGTTCAAGCGCATAGAGGGGCAATTGCGCGGCCTGCAACGGTTGATCGACGAGGGCGCCCCCTACGAATCGGTGGCGCAGCAATTGTCGGCGGCAAGGTGTGCGCTCGACAAAGCGTTTCATTCCTTGGTGGGCCGCCTGATCGAATCACGGCTCGGCGCGAAGGGGAGCGCTCCTGCCGAGATCAAGCAGGCACTCGATATCCTCTCGCGCTATAGCTGAACCGGCCCGCGGTCTGGCCCGAAGTCACGCGCTTTCGACCAGGCAGACAGGAGCGAATCATGTGCGAGCTTTTTGCGATGTCGGCGCGGCACCCCACGACGGTCAGCCTGTCGCTGGAGGAATTCTCGCGCCACGGCGGCCTAAGCGGGCCGCACAAGGACGGCTGGGGTATCGGATGGTATGAAGAAGGCGATATTCGGCTGGTCAAGGAACGAGATCCGGCGGCATCCAGCGCCTGCGTGCGCTTCATCCAGACGAATCCATTTTCGAGTTCGCTTGTGATCAGCCACATACGCAAAGCCACGCAAGGATCGGTCGTGTCGCGGAACTGTCAGCCGTTCGTGCGCGAGCTCGGCGGCGCCTGGCACTGTTTCGCCCATAACGGCGACCTGAAGGGCATTGGGGCTGACCGCGGCTTCCGCGCCGAGGGATTTCGCCCGGTCGGAGAAACCGATTCCGAGCAGGCGTTCTGTGCACTGATGGATACGCTGCGGCCGCTGTGGTCCTCGGAACGGGTTCCGCCGATCAGCGAACGCAGGCCGGTCGTCACCCGGTTTGCTGCCGCGCTGCGCGAGTTGGGGCCGGCGAACTTTCTATACTGTGACGGTGACGCGCTGTTCGCGCATGCGGACCGCCGGCACCAGAGCGACGGATCGATCAGGGCGCCCGGGCTGTGGCGGCTCGCCAGGCGCTGCCCGGCGGGTGGCGAGCTGGCTGCAGATGGGCTGCGGATCGCTTCCGAAGACGGCGAGCAGGAGGTGTGCCTGGTAGCGAGCGTCCCGCTCACGGCCGAGGGATGGGTTGCGCTTGCCGAGGGGGAAACGCTGGTCGCGCGGCAAGGTGCAATTGAAGTCGAAAGGCACTGATCTCATGGCGATCGAACGGTACTACCAACCTAACACCAATAAATTGAAAATGAGCGCGGGTGCGGCATGAAGCGCAGTAAGGGGTGGCATGAGCAAAAGAAATTTTCAGCGCAACCGGTCGGGATACCATCCCTTGCGCAAGATACGAACCGCGCTCGCGGGCGTCTGGCATGCGGTGTTCCGCGATTTCAGCGTGCGCTACAAGTTGGCGATCTCGGTGGTGTTCTTGGTGATCGCCGGGGTCTTCGAGACGCTCTTTCATTTTCTTTTCGTCCTCGCGGTGACTGGGCTGATGCTGGTGGCGGAGATTCTCAACAGCGCGATCGAGGCGCTGTGCAACTACGTTCAGCCGAAT
>JAJZUN010000713.1 GCA_021848555.1 Pseudomonadota bacterium
ACCAGATAGGCCAGTGCAACGAAGCGGAAAGACGCCGCCGCCTCGATGCCGAACAGGCCGCTGCCCGCCGCCGTCAGGCTGAAGAAAAAAAATGCCGTCGCCAGCGTCAGGCGATAGAGATTGAAATAATCCAGCGAGCGCCAATGGGAAGGGAAATAGCCCGGCAACTCGGGCAGGCTGGGCTCAGCCGGCATAGGCGTGGATCAACGGCGCGCAGGACCGAGCTTTTGATGCTCCGCGCTGCAATAGAACTCGCCTTTGGACAAGATCGCCTCACTGCGCGGCAAATTCACTCGGCAATGCGCGCAGCGCACCATGTCTTCCACCGCATCCGTCGGCGCGGCACCGCTACCCAGAGTCTGGCGCCGCTGGGTGGATTTGAAGTAGAGGTAAACCAGCACGCCGACGAGCGCGAAAAACAGCAGCTTTCCCAAAACGATGCTCCGGACGGTGAATCTGGTCGGGGGGAATTAAGGAATCACGAAAACGCCGCGACATCTTACCGCGGCGCCCAGCGAATTGCACGGGCGGCGCCAGCACCCGGTCACCGGTCCGTCATACGCGCCCATGGGGGAGTACACGGGTGCGCTCCGCCCGGCAACGCTGCAGCCGCCGCTTCGCGCCGCCGAGGGCGTGCCGCGCCCGGACCGGGGCCCGCACCACCTCGCTGACCACTTGAGCCGTTGCGCGCGTGATTGCCCTGGGCACATAGGCCGGAGACGAACGTCACAGCCAGGCGGCCAGCGCGCCGCGGACGCTGCCGTCACGAATATTGGTCTTCTTCAGCACCCCTTGAGTCAGCATGCCCACCGAACGTGTCAGCCATGCAAGGGCCAGAACACGGGGATGAGCAGACTGACCACGATCGTGGTCAGGATCGACAACGGCAATCCCATCCGCAGATAATCGCCGAAGCGGTAGCCGCCGGGCCCCATGACCAGCGTGTTGGAAGGATGGCCGATCGGCGTCAGAAAGGCCGACACGCTACCATAGGCCACCGACATCAGGAACGGATCCGTCGAGAGACCGAGCCCGTGGGCTACGCTGTGCGCGATGGGCGCCATCAGTACCGCGGTCGCGACATAGTTGGTCATGACCGAGATCAGCATCGTGACCACGTAGATCAGCGCCACGATGCCGACCAGCGGCAGGTGTTGCGCCAGGGCGAGTATCGGCGCGGCGATCAGCCGGCTGCCGCCGCTGGTCTGCAACGCGCCGGCCACCGCGATCATGGCCGCGATCAGCAGCAGTACGGGTCCCTCCAGAGCCGCGTAAGCCGCATCCAGAGGCAGCAGCCTGAGCAGGATCATCGCCACTGCGCCGCCAAGCAGGCATACCGGCACGCTGAAGAGATTGAACGTGGCAGCGGCCAGGGCCAGTACGAACACCGACAGCGCGAGCAGGGCTTTGCGCGGATGGCCCAGCCGCAGCTCGCGCTCCGCCAATGGCAGTAGGCCCAGATCGGTGAAGCTTTGCTGCAAGGCCGGCTTGCTGCCTTGCAAGAGCAGCACATCGCCGACCGCGAAGCGGATATCGCGCAAGCGCGCACGCAGCGGGCCGGCGCTGCGGGCGACCGCCAGGACGCTGACGGCGTAGCGCTCGCGCAAATCCAGATCCAAGGCCGTGCGTCCGACGATTGCCGCGCGCGGCACCACCACCGCTTCGGCGATCTGTACGTTGGCGTCCGGTTTGGCCTTGTCGGCGGCGGGCTGATCGTTCTCTGTGGTCTTGTCGTCCTGCGCGGAGGGTTTGGCCTGTGCGTGCTTGTCCTCGGCGGACTTGTTTTCTTCGGGCAGATCCTTTGCTGACTGGTCCTGCTTTTGCTTCTGGGCTTCGAGCACCAGGCCGGCGTTGGCGATCACCGCCTCGAGGCTTTCCGGATTGCCGCGCACGATCAGCAGATCGCCGGCTTGCAGGGTGCTATAACCCGACGGCGCCATCCGCCGCTCCCCACCGCGCAGCAGAGTTATCACGTCGATGTCGCCATTCGTGGAGTCCTCCATCTCACGGATGGTCTTGCCGATGAATTTCGAGTCCTCGCGCACTCGCACCTCGGTGAGATAGTCCTCGGTCCTGAACTCGTCCTGCGCCCCGGCGCCGTCATTCCGCACGGGCAGAAGCCGCCAGCCGAGCAGCGAGATGAAAGCCAGCCCGACCACGGCCAGCGCCGCGCCGACCGGCGTGTAGGCGAACATGCCGAAGCCGGTGCCGGTCACTCGGGCGCGGTAGGCGGAAATCACCAGATTCACCGGTGCGCCGACCAAGGTGAGCATGCCGCCGAGCAGGGTGGCGGCAGCAAGCGGCATCAACATTCGCCCCGGCGGCGTCCCTTGCTTGCGGGCCAGCTTCGTCGCCACCGGCATGAACAGCGCCAGCGTCCCGACATCGTTGATGAAAGCCGAAAGCACCGTCGCGGCCGTGCCCAGCAGCGCGATCCTCATGGAATCGCCGAAGCGCTCTCCGATCAAACCCAGCCGCTCGGCCAACACCTCGACCACGCCGCATTCGCGCAGGCCGCCGCTCATGACCAGCACCGCCGCGACGCTGATGACGGCGTTGTCGCTGAACCCGGCGAAAATCTCCCTCGGCTTCAGCACCCCCGCGACGGCGAGCACCAGCAGCGCAGCCAGCGCCACGAGGTCGTAGCGCAGCCAGCCGGTGACGAACAGCAGCAGCGCTCCGGCGAGCGTGATGAAGACGATCCACTGATCCGCTGCTAACGACATCCGCAAATCCCTTCGTTATCGAGCCAGCGAAATGCCCGGAGC
>JAJZUN010000714.1 GCA_021848555.1 Pseudomonadota bacterium
GCGCCGGCCACGGTGAGCATGTCGCGCACGACGCGCGGATCCGCCCGGACAAAATCCGCGATGGTGGCGATCCCTGCCGCAGTGAGTTTTGCACCGGCCTGGCCGCCGATACCCCAGACCTCGTCGACCCCCAGCCGCGCGTAGTGACGCGCCCGGATATCCGGGTCCTGCAAGTCGCACACGCCGCCCAGGGCAAGATCCTTCTTGGCGATCCTGTTGGCGAGCTTGGCGATGGTCTTGGTCGGGCCAATGCCGACGCAGGTGGGGATCTTGGCGATCTGGCGGACATCGCGGCGGAGGTCGCGGCAGAACCGGTCAAGATCGGGGATACCCTCGAGGTCGAGGAACATCTCGTCGATCGAATAGGGCTCGACCTGGGGGACGCGCTCGATGAGCACGTCATAGACCCGCCTGCTCATATCACCATAGAGGGAGTAGTTGCTCGACCGCCATTCGACGTCCTTGCTCTCCGGGCGCCTGCGGAACAGGTGCCACGGCTCGCCCATCCTGATCCCGAGCGCCTTGGCCTCGGCGGTGCGGGCGATGGCGCAGCCGTCATTGTTGGACAGCACCACCAGCGGGCGGGAGCGCAGCCCGGGTGCGAAGGCCTGTTCGGCCGAGCAATAGAATGAGTTGCCGTCGATCAGCCCGAAGGTGGGCATCGTTCAGACCTGACTGCGAACCAGGCCGGTGATGACCGCCCAGATCTCGGCATCGTCGCCCTCGACGGTCAGGGGTTCGGTGCCGGGGCGGCCGGAGATGAGCTGCCACTGGCCACGGCGCCAAGCGAGCTGGGCGACCAGCACGTCGCCGGCCAGCATCACCACCGCGACCTTGCCGGGCGCTGGCGGGGTAGCGGCATCGGCGATCAGGATGTCGCCGGAAAGAATCCCGCGGCTGGCGAGCGCATCACCGACGACGCGCACGGGATAGCGGCTGGGGCGGCGCAGATCGAGGATATCGGACAGATCGATCGGTCCCTCGAGGCTGTCGCTGGCAGGGCTGACGAAGCCTGTCGTATTTCCGCCTGTGTAGCTGTCCATGCGCACCTCCATAATAAGAACATATGAGGAACATTTGAGACCGGCAAGAGGCATCCATGCAAAGACGTGCATGGGTCCGCCCTGTGGCTGAGGATGTATGAACGCCGACGAATGCGGTGCAATCCTCGCGGCATGACGTACGAACAGCGCCGAGCCTGGGCGACCTTGCTGCCGCAAGCTTCCCGGACGAACTCGACGGTCGCCGCGCAAGACGAAAATTGCACCGAAGCCGCATGGCTCGACTCCCCTCCATGCAGACAGGGCATGGCGACCGCCAAACACGGCCTGCAATCGGTCGCCGCAAGCAAAAAATCGCACCCGGACGCATTTTTTTTGGCGCCGGCAGCCCGAGCCAATTTCCCATCGACGCGGCGACCGAATGTGTATCCTTGGGGTGTCTCCTAAAACTCCGTGGAGACATATGATGTCCGAAGTTCTGCTCCGCCTGCCCGAGGTTATCGCCCAGGTGAAAATCAGCCGCTCGACTATCTATCGCCGCATCGAAGACGGCACGTTCCCGCGTCCGCGCGCCCTAGGGGCAGGATGCGTCCGCTGGCGCCAGTCGGAGATCGACGCGTGGATCGATACGCTGCCAGTCGCTGCCGATCTGACCGACTGAGGCGGGGAGCTACCGCATGCGGCCGGCCACGATCTCATGCGCCGGCCGCATGCCGTCCAGCAGCAAATCCGCCCATATCTGCGAAAGTTCCCGCCGCCGCTTCAGGTGCGTTGCTCTATTATAGGCGGCCTCGACCTTGTCCTTCGGCGCATGCGCCAGCATCAGATCGATCACCGAGCGGTCGGCGGGGTAATGCTCGTTCATGACCGTCGAGAAGGTTGACCGCCAGCCATGCGGCACGTGGCGCTGGTGATACCCCGCGCGGTTGAGCAGATACCCCAGCGCATTCTCCGACATCGGCTTGTGCGCATTCCGCCCGTTGGGAAAGACGAACGGCATCCGCCCGGTCAGGGGCCGGATCGCCTCGATTACCTCCACCGCCTGCCGGCTCAGCGTTACCTTGTGCGCGTCTTTCATCTTCATGCGGGCTGCCGGGATCAGCCAGAGCGGTTCTTCGCCGTCCAGTCCCTCGAACTCGGTCCATCTGGTGCCATGGACTTCGCCGGGTCGGACATGGGTGAGCGCGAGGAACCGCATCGCCAGCCGGGTCACCGGGTGCGCAGGGATCGCCTCGCAGGCTGCCAGCGCTTCCCGGGCTTCCTCCAGCGTGACCAGCGCCGGCTGCCGTCCCTTGGTCATTGGCGCCATTGCCTTCTGGATCACCGCTGCCGGGTCATTGGTCGCGAGACCGCAACCGATCGCATAGAGAAAGATGGCCGACATCCGCTGGCGCACCCGCCGGGCGGTCTCCAGCGCCGGCCGCGCCTCGATCCGGCGGATTACGTCTAGCACCATCGGCGGCGTGATCTCCGCGACGTCGACATTGCCTAGGAGGGGAAAAACCATCTGCTCGAGGCTGATCATCACGTCCGCCGTGTGGCGCTCGGTCCAGCGGGACTTGTTCAGCATATGCCAGTCGCGCGCGACCTTCTCGAACTTGCGGTCGTCATTGGCCGCCTGGGCGCGCAGCTGCTTGCGGACCAGCGAGGGATCGCGGCCGGCGCGCAGCCCGGACCGGGCCTCGTCGCGCGCATCCCGCGCCGCGGCGAGGGTCACCTCGGGGTAGGGGCCGATGCTGAGCAGCTTCTCCTTGCCACCGATCTTG
>JAJZUN010000715.1 GCA_021848555.1 Pseudomonadota bacterium
CCTGCGCGTGGTCAGTTGAAAGTAGCCTGCGCCTTCCTGGCGCTCCCCGTTGAAGTCGGGGTTGTGCGCAATGCCGAGCCGGCCTGCGCTGGCGATGAAGGCCTCGCACAGCGGGTGGTGCTCGGAGAGGTCCGACACCCATAGCGGCCCGCCGCTGCCGTGAAAGGCATCAGCGCCGCGCACCTGGTGCTCGGATTTGCGGAAGTACGGAAGCAGCCCGTCGTAGCTCCAGCCCGGATTGCCCTGTGCCGCCCAGCCGTCGAAATCCTCGCGCTGGCCGCGGATGTGGACCAGGCCGTTTACCGAACCCGATCCGCCCAGCACCTTGCCGCGCGGCCAGTAGATGCGCCGCCCCCCCAGTTCGGGCTCGGGCTCGGTTTCGTAACCCCAATTGATGCGTCTGTCGAAGATGGTCTTGCCGTAGCCGATGGGGATATGTATCCACGGGCTGCGATCCGGCCCGCCGGCTTCCAGCAGCAGCACCGAGTGGCGGGCATCCGCGCTCAGCCGATTGGCGAGCACGCAGCCGCTGGAACCTGCGCCGATGACGATGTAATCGAATTGCGGGGCGGCGTCCAAGATGGTCAGAGCGGGGTCAGGGTCTTCGGTACGATGAACTGACCCTCGCGCCAGCGCTCCGCGCTGCTCTCGCGGCCTGCGGCCGTATCGAGCAGGAAATCGCGAAGCCGCTGTGCCGCCTGGCCGAGGCTGAGTCGCTGAACAAGTACGTCGCTCAAGTCCACATCGATCGCATCGCGCCAGCGCGCCGCCGTAATCGGATTGCCGCAGACTTTGACGGTAGGCGCAAGCGGATTGCCGGACGGATTGAACACGCCCAAGCCGAACAGCGTGAGCTGCGCGCCAGCGGCGACCATGCCGGTGATCGAGCATGGGCTGAAAAACGGCGTGTCCATCAGATATAGACCGGGCGTCGCCGGGCGCTCGCCGAATTCGAGCAAACCGACAAAGGGGTGCGAGCCAGTCTTGGCCACCGCGCCCATGCTCTTTTCGACCAGAGTGGTCAAACCGGCCTCGATATTCTCCGCGGTGGGATTGACGCCCCGGTAGCGTTCGCCGTCCTCTTCCATGCGCTGCTCGGCAGCGGCGATGGCGGCAAGCAGGCGCTCGGCCAACGGCGGGCTAGAGCAGCGAGCGCGGACCGGATCTTCGGCGCCGACAAACTCTACCGTCTCGGAGACGATTGCGCTGCCGCCGGCATCGATCACCGCATCCACTACCAAGCCGATGGCGGGGTTGGCGACCAAGGCAGAGGTCGGGTCCGAACCGCCGCACTCGAGCCCCAGCATAAGCGCGCCGAGCGGGCAAGGCTGCCGAGCCACCGCCCGGCGGGCCTCATCGAGCCGTGACAAGGCATGCTGGCCGGCGCGGACCGCCGCCTCCATGCCATCTTGCTCCATCAAGGCCAGGACTGCGCGCGGTCGGCCGCAGTGGGCCAAATATTCGCGCCAGTGCTGCGCACTCGCCGCGTCGTGACAGAGCACCAGGCAGGCGCCAACATTGGGATGGGTCGCGAGCGCCTCGCACGCACGCGCTTGCCGCGCCGCGTCGGGGCTGCGCAGCCCGCGCATGAACTCTCCGGCGACGATGCGCGCCTCGGGCAATGCCGCCGCAATCAGTTCGGCCCAGCGATTCACTAAGGCGACAGTAGACAATACCACCAGGTAATTGCGCACACCGACCCGCCCGTCGCTGCGCGCGAAGCCGGAGAAATGCGAGGGCAAGCCGCTCATGTGCGCCTCAGACGCAGTTGTGAACATGGACGTGCTCGCCGCAGGCGATATCGCACGTGGCGCGGCCAATCGCGACGCCGTACTTGATCACCGGCGCGCCGCGGGCGATGGCGCACAACGCCACCTTGTGGCCGAATGGCACACCGGGAGCAACCTCCATCCCCCCGTGCAGTCGGCGAAGGCCGATGCCTTGGTCCAACACCGTGGCAACGTTGTCCCGCGGATCGATGATGACGTGCGCCCGCTCAATCGCGCTCACGCTACATGCCCCATCGACGGGTACGTGCCCTTTGTGCTCATAGGTTGGTCAACATTGAGGCAATGCGCAAACAGGCTCTACGTGCGCTACGTTGTTGCATCGCTTGCATAATATGGTAGCGCTACCATATAATACATGAAAAGACATGTCAATTGGTTCCGGAGTCCAATGACGCGATATGTAGACGGCGGTAGGCTGGCCAAGCTGCGGCGATACTTACCGTCGCGCCGCGCGCGCAGCACATGAATTACACGAACCCGCTCCGAAAACTGCTCATGCTGGCGCTGCCATGGGTGTGTGTGGTTGCCGCCTGGACGCTCCTGCATTACTCCGGGCTGGTCAACCCTGCCCTGCTTCCCACTCCGGCACAGGTCGCGAGACGTTTCTGGGAGCTAACGTCGAACGGAAAGTTGCCGATTGACATGCTCGTATCCTCGAAGCGCGTGCTTATCGGTATTACCCTGGGAACCCTGCTCGCGGTTCCGACGGGATTCGTCCTGGGGTGGTACAAAAGCGTCCATGTTTTTGCCGATCCATTAGTCAATTTCTTTCGCGCGCTGCCGCCGATCGCGCTGATACCGCTGGTGGTGGTGTATTTCGGAATCGGCGAGACGGCCAAAATCGTAATCCTCACTTATGCCGCGTTCTTTTCCGGTGTAATCGTAATGTACGAGGGCATCAGCCAGATCAGCCCAATTTTTATCCGCGTCGCGCGCACGCTGGGAGCGACGGATGGCGAGATTTTTCGGAGGGTAAT
>JAJZUN010000716.1 GCA_021848555.1 Pseudomonadota bacterium
GGACCCTTATTTTGCCAAATCCCTCACCTATATCTGCGAGCACAACGACCAGGGGGCGCTGGGTGTGGTGGTCAACCGGCCCATTGATCTGAGCCTGCAGGCGCTGTTCGAGCGCATCAACCTCACGCTTGAACCGCGCGAACTGCACGATGTTCCGGTCTATTTCGGCGGTCCGGTGCAAACCGACCGCGGCTTCGTGCTGCACCAACCGGTGGGAGAATGGCATTCAACGCTGAAGGTGCGCGACAGCCTGGGCCTCACCACCTCCAAGGACATCCTCGAAGCGCTGGGCAAAGGCGGCGGTCCGGACAAGATGCTGGTCACCCTGGGCTATTCCGGCTGGGCTGCCGGTCAGCTTGAGCACGAACTCGGACAGAACGCCTGGCTGACCGTGGAAGCGGGCGAGCAAATCATCTTCGATCTGCCCGCCGAGGAAAAGCTGCCTGCTGCGATGGAGCTGCTGGGCATCAATTTCGCCAGCCTGTCCGAGGACACGGGACATGCATGATCGCCGCTGCCGGCGTACAATGAACGCCTGCAATGGATAGAATCGCATCCGGTGTGGTCTCCCCGCGAATTTCACCCCCTGGTCCTTTCGTTGGTATCGGCACGGTGCTCGCTTTCGATTTCGGCGAAAAATTTACCGGCGTCGCGGTCGGCGAGCCCAGCATCGGCTTGGCGCATCCCCTGGGTCTGATCGTCGCCGAAAGCAGCGCCGCCCGCATGGAGGAAGCCGCTCGCCTGGTCGCCGAATGGAAGCCCGGATTTCTCGTCGTCGGACTGCCGTTTTCTATGGACGGCAGGGAACATGAGTTGACGCGGCGCTGCCGCCGTTTTGCGCGCCAACTGGAGGCCCGATTCGGACTACCGGTCAGACTGGTCGACGAGCGCCTGAGTTCTGCCTCCGCCGAAGAGGCGCTGAGAGCAACGGGAAAAGGGGGGCGCAAGCACAAGCTGCGCGCCCATCAAGTTTCGGCACAAATCATTTTGCAGAGCTATTTCGATGACCCTGGTTCTTCCTGATCCTGAAGTCCTGTGTGCGGAGCTGGTGCGCCAACTCAAGCCGCAGGTCACTGCCGACACTGCCCTGGTCGGAATACACACCGGTGGCGCCTGGCTGGCCGAGCGGCTGCATGCGGCGCTTGGCATCGAATTGCCGCTGGGCCTGCTCGACGTGTCGTTCTATCGCGATGATTTCGACACCACCGGGCTGCATCCCCAGATCAAGCCCACGCAGATTCAATTCGAGGTGGACGGACGGCATATCGTGCTGGTCGACGATGTGCTCTACACCGGCCGCACCGTGCGCGGGGCGATGAACGAATTGTTCGACTACGGCCGGCCGGCTTCGATCAGCCTCGCCGTGCTGGTCGACCGCGGCGGGCGCGAGTTGCCGGTCGCCGCCCAATATGTGGGCACCAGACTGGACGTGCCGCCGGGGCGCATGCTGGTGCTCGATCGGGAAGACAATGGCAAACTTAGGCTGAAACTGGATGCGTAACCCACAACTGAATGACAAAGGCGAGCTGCAGCACCTGCTTACCATAGAGGGGCTGCCGCGCGCGATTCTCGACCAGATTTTGGACACCGCCACCTCGTTCGTCGGCGTGACGGAGCGCGAGGTCAAGAAGGTGCCGCTGTTGCGCGGCAAGTCGGTATTCAACCTGTTCTTCGAAGCCTCGACCCGCACCCGCACCACATTCGAAATCGCGGCCAAGCGCTTGTCCGCCGATGTGATCAACCTGAACATCGCGGTGTCCTCGCATACCAAAGGCGAAACCCTGCTCGACACCGTGGACAATCTGTCCGCCATGCACGCCGACCTGTTCGTGGTCAGGCATGCGCAAAGCGGCGCGCCGCATCTGATTGCCAGCCATGTCGCCAGCCACCTGCACGTGGTCAATGCCGGCGATGGGCGCCACGCGCACCCGACCCAGGGTCTGCTCGACCTCTACACCATCCGCCACTTCAAGAAGGATTTCACCAGGTTGTCGGTGGCCATCGTCGGCGACGTGCTGCACTCGCGCGTGGCGCGCTCCCTGATCCATGCGCTGACCGTCATGGGCACACCCGATATTCGCGTGATCGGGCCGATGACGCTGATCCCGGCCGGCGCGGAGAAGCTGGGCGTCAAGGTGTACTACGACCTGAAGCAGGGCTTGCGCGACGTCGACGTGGTCGTGATGCTGCGTGTGCAAAACGAACGCATGCGCGGCGCGCTGCTGCCCTCGGCACAGGAATTCTTCAAATGCTACGGCCTGACGCCGGAAAAGCTCGCGCTCGCCAAGCCCGATGCGATCGTCATGCATCCGGGACCATTGAATCGCGGCGTGGAAATCGATTCGGCGGTTGCCGACGGCTCGCACGCCGTGATCCTGTCGCAGGTGCGATTTGGCATCGCGGTCAGGATGGCGGTGATGAGCATACTGGCAGGAAATTAGACATAGAGGCCGTTTCGGAAGTCCGAAACGGCGCCCGATTCAAGGGAGTATGAGGGGAGCGATCCCCTCATTTTGCAACGAGTTCTAGATGAAAATTCATATCAAGAATGGCCGTTTAATCGACCCCGTCAACAAGATGGACGCCCAGGCGGACCTGTTTATCGCCGCGGGCAAGGTAGCCGCCGTCGGCAAGTCGCCGGACGGCTTCAGTGCGAACCGCGTGATCGACGCCAAGGGCCTGGTGGTCTGCCCGGGTCTGATCGACCTGTCGGCGCGGCTGCGCGAGCCCGGCTTCGAATACAAGGCGACGCTGGAATCGGAAAT
>JAJZUN010000717.1 GCA_021848555.1 Pseudomonadota bacterium
GCGCCGCTCATCGCTAATGGACAGCCACGCATGGACGTTCCTGCCTAGCCTCTGCAGAATCTGCAAGGCCCGCCCGTCGAAGAGCAATTGCGGGCACCCGGCCGGATCGTGACCCACCTGTATATCCCTCCAGCGCATGCCGTTGTTCAGACCGCTGCCGAGGGCCTTGAAGGCCGCCTCTTTGGCGGCGAAACGGCGGGCCAGAAAGGCCGCCCCGGAGCCCGTCTCCACCGGCATCTCCGCCGCCTCCAGCGGTCCCAGCAGACGTTCGACCAGGCGTTCCTCGAAACGGGCATGAAGACGCGCCAACCGTTCCACGGCCACGATATCCGTGCCCATGCCGATGATCATCCACGGGACTCGCGCATGAGCCGTTTCATATCCGCCACCGCCGTCGCCATACCGACAAAAAGCGCATGGGCCACGATCGCATGGCCAATGTTCAACTCGCGAATGCCGGGGATCGCCGCAATCGCCTGCACATTATGGTAATCCAGGCCGTGTCCGGCATTGACCTGCAGGCCCAGACTATCGGCAAGGCTCACCGCACTGTGGATCAAACCCAGTTCTTCGGCGCGCGCCGCCGCGTCGGCGGCGCCGGCGTAACGCCCGGTATGCAGTTCGACCACCGGCGCGCCCGTTTCCATCGCCGCCTCCAGTTGAAAGGGATCCGGATCGATGAACAGCGATACCCGCACCCCGGCGGCAGCCAGACGCTGGCAAGCGGCCTTGATACGCGGCAGTTGTCCGGCGACATCGAGGCCGCCTTCGGTCGTCAGCTCCACGCGACGCTCCGGCACCAGGCAACAATCACTGGGGCGCAAGCGCTCCGCTATGCGCAGCACGCCTTCATCCACCGCCATCTCCAGATTGAGGCGAGTGCGCAGCGTCTGCCGGAGAATCTCCACATCCCGTTCCTGCATGTGCCGACGATCTTCCCGCAGGTGCGCGGTGATCGCATCCGCACCCGCCCGTTCAGCCACAAAAGCCGCCTCCACCGGGTCGGGATAGCGGCTACCTCGCGCCTGCCGCAAGGTGGCGACGTGATCAATATTCACTCCCAAAGCAATCATCCACTAGCTCCTCTCCGCCTTCGGCATCAGCCGCCGCCTGCGCAAGTATGCCGCAAGCAGGTAGCGACTCTCCAGTGGGCGCCCGCCCAAATGTACCCGCAGTTCCTGTTCCAGGCAACGCCGTAACCCTGCTCCCCACCTCTTCTCGTAAGGGGTGGACATCGCGCCCTGTAACCAGCATAAGGCCGCCGCATCGACCGCAACCGCCGCCGCGCCCGGCGCGTGCCGTGGACAAAATGCCCCATGCGCGGGCTGATAAAACCATCGCTCTCCCCTCTCCGGGTCCAGTCGATGACCGCATTCGGCGCAGGATTGCAGGTCGGGCGCCCATCCGAGATTTTCCAGCAGACGCCGCTCAAAACGACGCAAAAACCAGCTTTCACCCGGAGCGCTGCGCAACATCGTCAAGGTCGCTTCGTATACCTTGAAAAAATCGGGAAAAGGATCGGCACGCTGCGTGAGTCGCAGCAGCAGTTCGTTGATATAAAAAAGGCTGAGGTGCTGCATGGCACCCAATGACGGGGCCGCTTCAAGGGTTTCCGCTTGCGTCAGCACCGGCAATTCACCCCGTCCCAGCCAACGCACCCACAGGGGATGTCCCGCTTCCAGCCGGGCCAACGGCGAGCGGGCACGGCGAGCGCCTTTGGCGAGCACTCCCAAGCGACCCTGGGTCTGTGTGAAGAGTTCGACCACCAGGCTGGTATCTCCGTAAGGATAACGGTGTAACACCCAGGCGCGATCGCTCGTCTCAGTCGTCATACCCCAACTCGCGCAGGATGTTCCGGTCCTCGGACCATTGTTCCCGTTGTTTCACCCACAGTCCGAGCCAGACCCGCTCTTCTGTCAATACTTGCAACGCTTCACGTGCGCGGCTGCCGATCCCCCGCAGACGGCTGCCGCCCTCTCCGAGAATAATCGCTTTTTGCCCCGGACGCCGACAATAGATGGTTGCCTCAATGCGCTGCTGGTGGGGCTCCACGCGATAGCTGTCGATAGCCACGGCGGTATCATAAGGCAGTTCGGCCCCGAGTTGCCGGAATAATTGCTCACGGATGATTTCCGCCGCCATGAAACGCAGAGTGCGATCCGTCACCTGATTCTCGGGGAAGGGCGCGGGCGCGGGCGGCAGCAGGGGCACCAGCACGTCGGCCAGGCGCTTCACATCGGTCGCCTTGCGCGCCGACAGGGGCAATATCGCCGCGAATGCGCCGCGCGCCGCCAAGGCCTGCACGAAGGGAAACAGACGGGCCTTGCTCGCCACCCGATCCACCTTGTTCACCACCGCCACCAGAGGAATGCCCGCCCGCTGCAACCAGCGCAGCGCTTCCGCGTCATCGGGGGTCCACAGCAGCGCGTCGACCACCAACACCCCGAGGTCGGCGGATTCCAGCGCACCCCGGGTGGCACGCAACAGGTGCCGGTTCAGGCGGCGATAACCGCTATGCACCCCCGGCGTGTCGAGAAACAGCAACTGTCCGTCGGGACGGGTCAGAATACCCAATATCTGATCCCGCGTGGTTTGCGGGCGTGGCGCGGTAATGCTGATCTTTTGCCCCACCAAATGATTGAGCAAGGTGGATTTGCCCACGTTGGGGCGTCCCAAAAGCGCCACATAGCCGCTGCGGAAATCTTCGTCGGACCTCTTCTCCGCGGCTTCCGTCCGGTCAGGCATGCGGGACATCCTGCAAT
>JAJZUN010000718.1 GCA_021848555.1 Pseudomonadota bacterium
GATCTGCCTGATCTGTCCCGCCGTGCAGGGTAGCGAAGCCGCCTGGGCGAGCGGGGTTCCGGTGGTTCCCGCGCCGAACCTGCTCAGCCTGCTCAATCACCTGAAAGGCACCCAGCAATTGCCCCCGCTGCGCCCCGGCGAGGCAGAGGAGCCGCGCCTCGGTCCGGACCTGCGCCAGGTGAAAGGGCAGGAGGTGGCCAAGCGGGCGCTGGAGATTGCCGCCGCCGGGGGCCATAACCTGCTGATGAGCGGTCCGCCGGGTGCGGGCAAGAGCCTGCTGGCTAGCTGCCTGCCGGGTATTCTGCCGCCGCTTACTCCGGCCGAGGCACTGGAAGTGTCGATGGTCACTTCGGTTGCGGGAACGCTGGAGGATGGCAAGATCAGCCGGACCCGACCGTTCCGTTCACCGCACCATTCGGCTTCGATGGCGGCGCTGACCGGCGGCGGTCTGCGCGTTCGGCCGGGGGAGGTCAGCCTGGCCCACCTCGGCGTGCTGTTCCTCGACGAGCTGCCCGAATTCCAGCGCGCCGTGCTCGATTCGCTGCGCCAGCCGCTTGAGACCGGGGTGGTCGACGTCGCCCGGGCCAATGCCCACGTCACTTTTCCGGCGCGGGTCCAGCTGATTGCGGCGATGAATCCGTGCCGCTGCGGGCATCTGGGAGATCCGGCGCTGGCCTGTTCCCGTGCGCCGCGCTGCGCGGCGGATTATCAGTCCAAGGTGTCCGGGCCGATGCTCGACCGGATCGATCTCCATGTCGAGGTCGATCCGGTCAGCGCCTCGGATCTCGCCCTCCCGCCGCCAAGTGAGGGCAGCGCTGAAGTGGCCGCACGGGTGGCTGCAGCGCGGCGAATCCAGACGCAGCGGCTGGGCGGCACAGGCAAGCGCAGCAATGCCGAACTGGATGGCGACCTGCTCGAGCGCCACGCCACGCCGGACGAGGCCGGGCGCAAGTTGCTGATGCAGGCGGCAGAGGCGATGCGACTATCGGCGCGCGGCTATACCCGGATGCTGCGCGTAGCGCGGACGATTGCCGACCTGGCTGGGGCCGAACAGGTCGGGCGTATCCACGTCGCCGAAGCGCTCAGCTATCGGCGGATCGCGCCGCGGAGTTGAGGGGATGGCGGATTTGGATTGGTGGGGTCTTTTTGGTGCTGCATTCGGAGGTGCCTTCAGCGCGCCGATGTTGCAGTTCGCCTACCGCGAAATAAAGGAATGGCGTAGTCGTCGGCGCAATCATTTGCGGCAAGTCGACCTTAGTCTTGAGCCTTTGCTTAGGGCCGCCGATGAATTGGCGGCCAAGCTACGATCCCTGGGTGAAAGGGACTTTTTGCCCATACGCGGTCGATCGAACTACTCACTCGATGACAGTGCGGTTGCCAGCGTGGTTTATCTGTTCGTTCAGTTTTGGGCCGAGGTTGAAATCGTTCGCTTCAACGGCCTTTCTGCCGACATTGCGCGAAGCGATAAAGGCAAGCAGGTCCAGAATTTCCTTATCTGTCTACAGTCGCGGCGGGTTCGCCTGATTGACCGGATTTCGCAGCGGGCGCTGGGTGAAGTGGCTCTGTCTTGCGGGCGTACGATGAATTTCGTCGAATTCGTCAAAAATGTCGGTAGCGAGCCACTCGCTGGACGCTGGCTTGCGCCATTGATTGGCGTGCTAGGCGGACTCGACCAGGGTGACAGTCGTCAGAAAGTTCTGCGGTATATGGTCGTTTTGCATGCGTTGATCGACACGCTTGATCACGATCATGCAGTTACCCGCGATCGGCCAGGAATTCCCAACAAGCTCAATACGGCTTCGCGCAAGGCATTGCAGTTCCGCGTTTTCGGGGTCTATCTGAAGTTTGTGTCGAAGCCTTCTAAATACATAGGGCCGCTATTTTAGCGGCCCTATATTTGTTTGGTCGGCGGTGCGCAGAAGGTAGTCTTCGTTGCACCGCCTTTAGCTCGGTGCCGATCTGAACGGCGAAGCCTTTCAATACCTCGTGAGAGGAAAATTGTCAAACTAGCGCAAGACGTTGAGGACCGGGCGAACTTTTCCGTCGTCTTGCCGGGGGGCTACGCTTTTGCCGACGTCGGTGCTTTGCCGCCACTCCATTTCCTTGGGGCCAAGCGGCCGCCCGTCGTGAGCGTAGATGCCTATCGGGGCGATGGGCAGGCCATCACGCGCATCGCACAGCACGGGATTGCTCGGGACGCCGCAGCCATATTTTTCACCCCACTGGCGCAGGGCGAGCATGGCCGGGAGCAGGTCGAGGCCCTTTTCGGTCAGGCGGTATTCGATCTTGCGGCGATCATCGGGCAAAGGTTCGCGCTTCATGATGCCGTGCTCGACCAGGCGCGCCAGCCGATTCGACAGGATGTTGCGGGCAATGCCCAGCGCACCCAGATACTCTTCGAAGTGATAGAGACCGTTGAATGCGGCGCGCAGGATCATGAAGCTCCAGCGTTCGCCCATGACTTCCAGCGCTGCGGGAAGGCCGCAGTTCTGCATGTCATTCAAAGGTTCGCGAAGCTTTTCCATATTCCATTCCCCATGCCCGGCAGCAGTGTAACGCACTCGCGCTTCGGGACCGACAAAAAAATCTTTGCTGCACTGCACAGTTTCTAGTTGCAACTTAATTCGTAGATCACTAGGTGGCGATTAGCAACGCAATTCGACCATCCCCTCCCAGGACCCCGTCGATCTCTGCGTTTGGAAATCAAGGGGAATACCACATGACTGCGATCAATCCGCTGCGCACCTCGCGCGCT
>JAJZUN010000719.1 GCA_021848555.1 Pseudomonadota bacterium
GTTGGCGCCGTAGGCGGTGCACAGGGCGGCGCCGGCGTTGAGCACGCCCGGCCCGGGCACGACGGTGAACGCGCCGACGCGGCCGGTGGATTTGGCAAAGCCGTAGGCCATATAGCCGGCGCCCTGCTCGTGCCGGGTGACGATGAAGCGGATCTTGTCGCGCTGCTCGTACAGTGCGTCGATGAAGTCGTAGGTGTGCGCCCCGGGGATGCCGAAGATGGTGTCGATGCCGTGGCGCAGCAGCGACCGGGCGATCGCCTGGCCGGTGCTCATTCGTATTGCATCGCTCATGAGCGCGCTCTCCTATTGTCGCCGTTGCTTCGCGCCGTGCTAGCGCATCGCCTCGCCGTGAAAGATTGCGATTATGCCCCGGGCAATGGCCCTCGGGCCTTTCTTGCCGGGACGGTACCACACGCGCGCCCAGTTTACCGCGCCCAGCAGCGCCAGACGGAACAGCGAGCGGTCGATTGCACGCGGCAGCCCGAGGGCGTCGACCAGCCGGCGGAAGATGCGGTCGTAGTGTTCGCGCTCGGCCTTGAGCCGCCGCTGCAGCCCTTCCTCGTGGATCGAGAACAGACCGGTGCCGGTGATCTTGTGGATCGAATTGTCGCCGACCGCCGCCTCGAGGTGCGCCGCACAGGCGAGCTCGAGCTTGCGCCAGGGGTCGGCGTCGCTTTGCGCGATGTCCTCGACGCGGGCGATGAGTTGGCGAAATCCTTCGCGATGCACAGCAAGGAACAGGTCTTCCTTCGCCGGAAAATAGTGATATACCGACCCCGGCAGGAGGCCGGTGCGTTGCGCGATGTCGCGGATCGAGGTGCCGCCGTAGCCGTGTTTGACGAAGAGTTCGGCGGCGCCGAGGAGGATGTGGCTGCGGCGCTCCTCGGGCGATGGACTCTCGCCGCCCGGCGCGCGCCGGCGCGAGGCGCGCGCGAATTTGCGCGTCACGTCGCCGCGCCGCAGCAAGGCCATCTGCGCCTCGGTCAACGCGCGCCCGCTCGCGCCGGCCTCCTTCTGCAAGGCCTTCAGCCGCTTGTAGGCCGTTTCCAGGCCATGCTTGTGCCAGATGTAGCGCACGCCCGAGATCGAGATGGCGTAGCCGAGCCGGTTCAGCTCCGCTGCCGCCTTGGCCTGGCCGCGTTGCGGATGCTCGCGCGCTTGGCGCAGCACGGCGGCTTCGACGGCGGAGCGGCTGTGCACGCTGCTACTTTCCGAGGCGTCTGCTTGCCGCTGCGCTTAAGCGCGCTTGTCGCTGACGCGCAGTACCAGCGCCATGGCCGAGTCGCCGGCGGCGCAGCCGGTGAACACGCCCACGCCACCGCCGCGCAGCACCAGTTCCTGGATGAGTTCGATCACGCTGCGCAACCCGGTGGGGCCCTGCGGGTGGCCCCAGACGAGCGAGCAGCCGTAGCTGTTCATCTTGTCCAGCGGAAAGCCGGTTTCGCGGTTGAACACGATGTCGTTGACCGCGAACGGATTGTGCGTCGTGACCGCGTCCACGTTCTTGAATTCGAGGCCGGCGGCTTTCAGAGCGGCGTGCGCGGCGGGCACCGGCGCCATCGGCATATAGCCCTTTTCCACGCGCGCCGTGCCGAATCCCAGCAGCTCCACTTCGATATTGCGATCCACGGCCAGTTCCTGCGCGCGCTCGCGCGTGGTCAGGATCGCGCCGGCATTGCCGTCGGCCGGATGCGTCTGGCCGCCGAAGGTGACTGTCCCGTCCGGCTTCACCGGCTTCAGCTTTGCCAGCGCCTCCGGCGTGGTCTTGAATATGCCTTCGTCGGCGGCGAGCGTGCCGGTCTGCTTGCGAAAGCCGGCGTCGGTGATGGGGACATCCACCATATAGCGGCGCTGGAACGCGCGCTCGTCGGCGAGCGCGCGGTCGTACTGCGCATAGCGCTGCAGCACCACATCATGCTGCTGGGCGGTAGTGATGCCGAAGCGGCGCGCCACGTTCTCCCCGGTCTCGATCATCGCATTCTTCGCGTGCGGATCCTTGTTGAAGTTGTCCAGCGTCCACGATTCGGTGATGCCCTGGCCGCCGGGTGCGGTGTTGTCCGGGTAATACACCACCGGCCCGTTGGACATGCGGTCGGCGGTCACGACCAGCGCGCACGAGGCCGAGCCCGCGCCGATTTCCTGCGCCGCCATCTGCAGCGCGCGCGCGCTGGTCGCGCAAGCCTGCTGCACCGTCGGCCCGGCGACGCCTTCCAGGCCCATCATCCCTGTGACCCAGGGCAGACCGTAGAAGCTGCTCGGCTGCGGATTGGTGATGCCGAGCACGCCGAGGTCGATCGCCTCCATCGGCAATTTCTTCGATTGCAGGAAGGCTTTGCCCACGTTGGCCGCCAGTTTCAGGCTGTGCAGATGCGCGAGCGAGCCCTGCCATTTGGCGAACGGGGTGGACCAGTAAATGCCGTAGGGGATGAAAGCATTGGCCATGATGGTTCCTCAGTGTCGAATATCGGATCGCTTCAGTTTTTGCGGCCGGCCTGCCAGGCGGCAAAGCTCGAGCCGGCCAGGGCCAGCTTCTCCAGCAGCGGCGCGGGTTCCCAGTAGCGCGCATCGAGCGTGCGCCGGAATTCGAGTATGCGCGCGTAAATCGTCTTCAGACCGACGGTGTCGGCGTAGAACATCGGACCGCCGCGATAGCGCGGGAAGCCGTAACCCGAGGTGTACACCACGTCGATATCGCTCGCGCGCAGGGCGATGCCTTCTTCGAGCAGGCGCGCGCCTTCGTTGATCATCGCGT
>JAJZUN010000720.1 GCA_021848555.1 Pseudomonadota bacterium
CGCACGTCGATGCCGATGGCGTCGGCGCGCAGCGGGGAGTCGCGCCCCGCGCGCAGGCTGTAGCCGAAAGGCGAATACACGACGCGCCAGAGGATGAGGCAGCCGCCGGCGCAAAGCAGCAGGGCGAGAAAATAGAACGCGCTGCCGGCGGCCAGCCATGGCGCGGGCCAGATGCCGACGAGGCCATTGGAACCGCCGGTGAAGTCGTCCCACTGGTAGACGACAGACCAGGCGATTTGCGCAAACGCGAGCGTCAGCATCGCGAGGTAGACGCCGGACAGGCGCACGCAAAACCAGCCGAACACCAGTGCGCCGAGGCCGCCGGCAAACGGCGCAAGCGCGAGCGCGAGTTCCATGGGCAGCGCGTGCTTGAGCAGGAGGGCGGCGGCATAGGCGCCCAGGCCGAAGTAGGCGGCGTGGCCGAAGGAATGCATGCCCGCCGGGCCCATGATGAAATGCAGGCTGACCGCAAACAAGGCGAACACCAGGATGTCGGTCAGCAGCACCAGGGTATAGCGGTCGGAGAACGCGGGCGTCAGGGCGAGCAGGAGCAGTCCCGCCGCGAGCGCTTTAAGCAGCGCGGGCGAGGGCAGGGACAGAGGTAGTTCGACCGACGCCGCGCCGCGCGGTATGCCTTGCTGCCGGCCCAACAAGCCCCAAGGCCGGATCACCAGCACCACCGCCATGACGATGAACTCCACCACCAGCGTCAGCTTGGAAAACGAGAATTCGATGCCGAAGGCGCTGACGTTGCCTATGCCTATGCACATCGCCTTGAGCACGCCGATGATCACCGCGGCGAGAAAGGCGCCGGGGATACTGCCCATGCCGCCCACGACGACGACGACGAACACGTCCGACAGTATCGTCAGGTCCATGGTCAGCACCGCGGGCTCGCGCGGGATCTGGACCGCGCCGCCCAGGCCGGCGAGAAACGAGCCGAGGGCGAACACGCTGGTAAACAACCATGCCTGGTTCACGCCCAGGGCACCGGCCATCTCCCGGTCTTCGGTCGCGGCGCGCACCAGCGTGCCCCAGCGCGTGCGCGTGAGCAGCAGCCACAGCAGGCCCAGCACCACGGGGCCGAGGACGATCAGGAACAGGTCGTATTGCGGAAACTGCCTGCCCGCGATTGCTATCGCTCCGCCCAGGCCCGGTGCGCGCGGGCCGAGCAGATCTTCCGGCCCCCAGATCCAGAGCGCGAAATCGCGCACGATCAGCACCAGGGCAAAGGTGGCCAGGAGTTGCAGTAGTTCCGGCGCGTGATACAGGCGGCGCAGCAACAGCCGCTCCACGATTGCGCCGAACACCCCGACCGCGATTCCCGCGCAAAGCACGCCGCCCCAGAATCCCAGCATACCGCCGCCGAGGATCTTGACCAGGCTGTAGGCGATGTAGGTGCCCAGCATGTACAAGGAGCCGTGGGCGAAGTTGACAATGCGGGTGACGCCGAAAATGATGGACAGCCCGGCGGCGACCAGAAACAGCGAGGACGCCGCGGCGAGGCCGTTCAGTAGCTGGATGAGTATGGTGGAGAACGACATCTAGTTGGCGGAATCAGGTTCGTAATGCTGTGACCCGTCTATTTCGATTACGAGTCTGGCAGCGGGAGCGTGGAAATCGACAATATAAGGGCCTATGGGCTTCTGCCGATAGAATTGCACACTAAGAATTTGCCTTCCACGCAACCTGCGCCAAAGATGCGTTTCCGCATCGGTCATTTCACGCCTCAGTCGGCGTGCGGCATCTTTCAGCCTTGGGTCATACGGGAGCATCGCTTTTGTCCCATATCTCCAACAGGAGCGCGCCTCGAAATCCCCCCTGGCCCATGGTGCGAAATCCCCCCTGGCCCCCCCTTTTGCAAAGGGGGGTAACGGGAGTGGCTGAGTGGGCAGGTTAGTCCGCTGGCCGCATCTTTTTCACTTCCGCGTCGGGCGGCAGGAACTTGGCGCCGTCGGCGAAGGTGAAGGAGCTCATCACGCCCTTGCCGTCTTTGACGCCGAGGCGGCCGACGTAGGCGCCCATGGTGGCTTGATGATCGAGGGCGCGGTAGGTGATTTTGCCGATCGGCGTATCGACCTGCAGGCCTTTCATCGCCGCTACCAGTTTTTCCTGATCCAGGCTGGTCGCTTTCTTGATTGCTTCAGCCGCAGTCTTCAGGGTCGCGTAGCCGACGATGGATCCCAGGCGCGGGTAGTCGTGGTATTTCTTCTGATAGGCGTCGAGGAACTTCTTGTGCTCGGGGGTGTTGATAGCCTGCCAGGGATAGCCGGTCACATACCATCCCACCGGGGTATCCTCTTTCAACGGATCGAGGTACTCGGGTTCGCCCGCGAGCAGGTTGAATACGACCTTGTCCTTGAACAGGCCGCGGGTCTGGCCTTCGCGCACGAACTTGGTCAGGTCGGGCCCGAACAGCGAGGAGAAAATTGCATCGGGTTTGGCATCGGCCAGCGCCTGCGCCACCGCACCGGCTTCGATCTTGCCCAGCGCCGGCGCCTGCTCGGCGACGAATTCGACGTCCGGCTGCGCTTTTTTCAGCAATTCCTTGAACGCCGCCGTCGCGGACTGGCCGTATTCATAATTCGGATAGACGATGGCCCAGCGTTTTTTCTTCAGCTTGACCGCCTCGGGGATCAGCATCGCGGTCTGCATATAGGTCGAGGGGCGGAGCCGAAAGGTGTATTTGTTGCCGTTCTGCCACACCACTTTGTCGGTCAGAGGCTCGGCGGCGATGAACACCACCTTTT
>JAJZUN010000721.1 GCA_021848555.1 Pseudomonadota bacterium
GTCCGCGGCCAGGCGCACGTTCTTCGCCAGGCCGTCCAGGGTTCGCGGGCGTTTGCGGTGGGGCTGGTAGTTGCCGATGGCCTCCGCGACTTCTTCGAGCGAACTGAAGCCTTCGGGCTTCTGGCTCATGAAAGCCTGTATCTTGTTGATGCCCTCGGTCTCGATGCGCGGCGCGATATCGACCATGACGAAGGCGGTCGCGTCCACACGATCTTCGCCTATGGCGACGAGGCTGGTCCCGCCCCCCATCGAAGCGCCGACCAGGACCGGTCGCCGGCCGCCCAGCGCCGCGATCACGCATTTCAGATCCTCGACCATCACATCCTGGCCGTAGAGCCCGTCCGGGGCCCAGTCCGAATCCCCATGGCCGCGCGCGTCGAAGGCAATCGCGCAATAACCCGCCGCGCCCAGTTGTTCTCCTGCGCCTTTCCAGGCATGGCGCGTCTGCCCTCCGCCGTGCTGCAACAGCACCAGCGGCCCTTTCGGGTCGCCCCAGGAATCCCCCGCTATTCTGACGCCGCCGACGCCGGTCCAGAAATGCATCGGCTCCGGTGTCCCCGGCAGCCTGGAGCCTGCGCTCATCGTCAGTTCGCGTTGAACGCGCAGGCGCCGGGACCGCCCGCGTTGCCGCAACCCTGGCAGGCCGCCGGCAGCCCGGCCCCGCCCGGCGCCGCGCCCGAGATGGTCGCGAAAGCGGACAGTTTCTTGCGCAACTCGGTGCTGCGGCAGACCGGGCATTCCGGCGCGGGCGATGAATTGCGCACCAGGATTTCGAAATCCTTCCCGCAGGAAGCGCATTGATACTCGTATATGGGCATGCTCTGGTTCTCCGATGAAATACGCTGATCTGGAATAAGGCGGAACGATCCGAGTCCGGCGCCGCGCGCCGGCGGAGATTACTTGCCGCGCGCGTCGCGCACGACTTTTCTCAGGGCGAGGACACGCTTGAAACAGTCCGGGCAGACATAGCGTATGCCGCTGCCCAACTGGTTGCGCGACAGCGGACGCATGGTCGCGGACTCGACCAGGCGCCGGCACTCCGGGCACACTTTGATTTTTGACGGGTCCTTACCCACCGCTACGCCCCGCCCCAACGGCTAGTATCTTCATATCCGGCTATCTTATCCCTTTCCTGCGGCGCCCGTTTCGTTCGCCGCCGCTATATTCTACGTTTTCCGCGCTCGCCCCGCTCCGGGCGCAGCGGCGATTTTCAGAATGCAGGCGATAGCAGTAGTATAGGGGCGTACCCGCGCCTCGAGACGCAGCCGGGACCGGAAAGGAGAGAGCGCATGCCCACCGACACACTGGCCCGACTGCAGCTCCCCAAGCGCGCATTTGCCATCGTGCTCGCAGGCGGACGCGGCTCCCGCCTCAAACAGCTCACCGACCGCCGGGCAAAACCCGCCGTGTATTTCGGCGGCAAATTCCGCATTGTCGACTTTACCCTGTCCAATTGCCTGAATTCCGGAATCAGGCAGATCGGCATCGCGACCCAATACAAGTCGCACAGCCTGCTGCGCCACCTGCAACGCGGCTGGTCCTTCCTCAAGACCGAGATGAACGAATTCATCGACCTGCTGCCGGCGCAGCAGCGCATCAGCGAGGACGCATGGTATCGCGGCACCGCGGATGCGGTGTTCCAGAACCTGGACATCATCCGCGACCGACGGCCGCAGTTCATCGTGGTGCTGGCGGGGGATCACGTCTACAAGATGGACTATTCGCTGCTGCTTACCGATCATGTGCAACGCGGCGCGCAGTGCACCGTGGCGTGCATCGAAGTGCCTATTGCCGAAGCGAGCGCCTTCGGCGTGATGGCCATCGACCGTTCGCGCCGCATCACCGAGTTTGTCGAAAAGCCGCCCGACCCGCCCGCCATGCCCGGCAAGCCGGACCACGCGCTCGCCAGCATGGGCGTCTACGTGTTCAACGCCCAGTATCTGTACGACGCGCTGGAGCAGGATCTGGCCGACCCCAACTCCAAGCACGATTTCGGCAGGGACATCGTGCCGCGCGCGGTGCGCAACGGCGAGGCGGTGGCGCACCCGTTTTCCGACAGTTGCGTCATGGCCAGCTCCAGCCCCGAGCCGTACTGGCGCGACGTCGGCACGATCGATGCCTATTGGGAAGCCAACATCGATCTGACCGCGGTCGAGCCCCTGCTCGACATCTATGACAAGACCTGGCCCATCCTGACCTATCAGGAGCAACTGCCGCCGGCCAAGTTCGTTTTCAACCAGGAAGGCCGCCGCGGAATGGCACTCGATTCCCTGGTATCCGGCGGCTGCATCATTTCCGGGGCAATGGTGGAGAAATCGCTGCTGTTCTCCAAATGCCGCGTCAACTCCTACTGCAATTTGCAGGAAGCCGTGCTGCTGCCCGAGGTGACCGTGGGCCGCCACGCACGCCTGTCGCGCGTGGTGATCGACCACGGCTGCCGCATTCCCGAGGGGATGGTGATAGGCGAGGATCCGGTGGCGGACGCCAGGCGATTCGAACGCACGGACAAGGGCGTCACCCTGGTGACGCCGGAAATGCTCGCCCGCCTGGGTTGATGCCGCGCCGCGCAAGAAGCCTGCGCGCTGCGCGCGCCAACCGCATTTTCTGTACGGATAAAAATCACATCCGTACAGAAAATGCGGTTAACGCCAAACGTGGCCTTGGGGTTTTGTCCAAGATCGCAGATTGCGCACGGATGTGCTTTTCATCCGTGCGCAATCGGCGATCCGCGCGGACGGCTTTTCG
>JAJZUN010000722.1 GCA_021848555.1 Pseudomonadota bacterium
TAGAGTATGACAGTCTCTGGTGCCATCGGTGCAGTGTGACCGTCTAGCCCTTTGGTGCGCGCAAGCTGCCCGTGGAGAAGAATGGTTCCGGTTCGTGACTGATGGATCGTTTGGTGAGCGCAGTTGCTTCCCGTTGGGTAGGTTTGTTTCCTCAGAGTCGAATCGGGCACGGTGGCATTGGAGTTGATAAGGAGGAGCCGATGAAGCCATTGCCGGTGCTGGATCCAAGGGCGGCGGGAATCGATGTCGGAAGCGAGAGGCTTCATGTATCGATTGCGGGCGACACGCCGAAGGTCTACGGCACGATGACGGCGCAGTTGCAGGCGCTGCGTGATGGGCTGAAATCCGAAGGCGTACGCTCGGTGGCGCTGGAGGCTACCGGGGTGTACTGGTTGTGCGTCTACGAGGTGCTGGAGGCTGCTGGAATCAAGGTGCGGGTGGTCAACGGCAAGCACGTGAAATCGCTGCCGGGCCGCAAGACCGACATGAGCGACTGTCAGTGGCTTGCCACGCTTCACGCCCATGGGCTGCTGCACTCGGGGTTTGTGCCACCGGCTGAGATTCGGCGGCTGCAGGATTATCTGCGGCTGCGCCAGGACCACATTACGCTGGCAGCCAGCCACGTACAGCACATGCAAAAGGCGCTCGAGCGCATGAATATGAAGCTGCACGATGTGATCAGTTCCGTGACCGGGGTCAGCGGCTTGGCCGTGGTGCGCGCCATCCTTGCAGGCGAACGCAATCCCGAAGCATTGCTTGGGCTGTGCGCGATGCAGATTCAGAAGAAGAAGGCCGATCGGATGCGTGAGGCCTTGCGCGGCACTTGGCGCGAGGAACACCTGTTCGCGCTGGCGCAGGCGCTGCGCGGTTGGGAGTTCTATCAGCGCTGCATCGCCGAGTGCGATGCGGCGATCGCGCGTGTGCTGCGCGAACGGGCTGGCCCTGATGAAGACACGCCGGGGCCGTCTTCGCGCCCCAAGCCCGGGGGCCAGAACAGCCCCCAGATGGAGGGGCTGCATCGAATGCTCCTGCGCTGGTGCGGCGGAAAGGATCCTACCGCAGTGCCCGCTATGACCGACTATATGTTGCTGCAGGCGGTGGGGGAAGTGGGTACTGATCTGAGAAAATGGCCGACAGAAAAGCACTTCACCGCGTGGCTGGGACTGGCCCCAGGCAGCCACCCAAGCGGCAAGCGACGCGGGCATGAGCGCCGACAACGCAATCGTGCCGGACGACTGTTCTGTCTGATGGCCCGCAGCCTTGGGCGCACCCTCGACAATGCCTTCGGTGGCTTCTACCGCCGGCTGCGAGCACGCCGTGGGGGCTTGCTTGCCAACCAGGCCTTGGCCCGAAAACTCGCCGCATTGTTCTGGCGCGTTATGGTCCATGGCGCCGAATACGTCGAACGAGGATTGAAACACTATCAAACCCAAGTCGCCCTCAGCGAACAGCGATTGCTGCGCAAACTCGCGCGCAAACATAACCTTAACCTCGTCCCCCATCCGCTGGTTCAATAGAGGTTCGTGGGTAGGGTCGAGGATGAGGGCATTGAGCGTCAACGATTTACCGAACGCTCAATAATTGCTTTTCAGGAGCCTTCCAGCCAGGCGCATTGACTATACCATTCGACGCGCGCGAAACTCGCCCGTCGCCCGTCGCGGCGTCTCGATCGGAGCTTGCAATGGCAGGGCCACTCACCGGCGTGCGCATCGTCGACCTGACGAGCGTGATCCTCGGGCCGTACGGCACGCAGGTGCTCGCCGACTTCGGCGCGGACGTGATCAAGGTCGAGCCGCCGGAAGGCGACGTCATCCGCCACGGCGCGCCGATGAAGCACAGCGGCATGGGCCACATCTTCCTGCACCACAACCGCAACAAGCGCTCCGTCATGCTCGATCTCAAGCAGCCCGCGGCGCGCCAGGCGCTGCTGCGGCTCGTCGCCGGAGCGGACGCCCTGCTCCACAACTCGCGGCCGCAGGCGATGGCGCGCCTCGGGCTCACCTACGACGAAGTCAGGGCCGTCAACGGGCGCATCGTGTACGTGGCGGCGTACGGCTACAGTGAGCACGGCCCGTACGCGGGCCGCCCGGCGTACGACGATCTCATCCAGGGCATGGTGGCGATCCCTTCGATATTCGCGGCCTCGGGCGCGGACCGCCCGCGCTTCGTGCCTTCCGCCATCTGCGACCGCGTCACCGGACTGGCCATGGCGCACGCGCTCACCGCCGCACTGTACCACCGCGAGCGCACCGGCCGCGGCCAGGCGATCGAAGTGCCGATGTTCGAGACCATGACCGAGCTCGTGCTGTCCGATCACATGGGCGGGCATACGTTCGACCCGCCCACAGGCCCGCCCGGCTATCCGCGCATGCTCGCCCCGCACCGCGCGCCGTACCGGACGGGCGACGGCTACGTCTGCGTACTGATCTACAACGACAAGCAATGGCGCGCCTTCTTCCGCATGATCGGCGAGGACGCGCTGTTCGACGACCCGCGCTTCTGCAGCCAGGAAGCCCGCTCGCGCAACATCGCGGAGGTGTACGCTTTTCTCGCCGAGCGCCTGCTCGCGCGCACCAGCGCGGAATGGCTGGCCGCGTTGGCCGCAGCCGACATGCGGGCCACGCCGCTCAACACGCTCGACGATCTGCTCGCCGATCCTCACCTGCACGCCACGGGCTTCTTCCGCAGCGAAGCCCATCCGACCGAAGGCACGCTCAGGACGATGGCCGTACCGAGCCGCTG
>JAJZUN010000723.1 GCA_021848555.1 Pseudomonadota bacterium
GTGCGACATTGCGTTCTTCACAGAACACCGCGAAGCGCCGCATCGTCGGGCGGCTCAGATCGCCATCGCCCATCATGCCAAGGAGGCTGGCCCAGGCGGCCGTGGTGATCGGCCGGCGAGGCGCACGCGGCGGGAGCCAGCCCGTCTTGCGCTGGATCGCGGCCAGCGAACTTCTAATGTTGTACAGTCGCTTCGGACCGGTCTTGCGCCGGTCGTATTTGAGACACGCCAGGATCGGCCGCAGTGCCTGGGGGGCGCACGGCAAGGGTCCGGGCGCAGAACCGTCCCGATTGCGGGGGCGGTGATCTTCTATCCATGCGACATCGCGCCGGAGGTCCTTGAGCCTCGCCGCCGGCAAGGTATTGCTGGCCGCGAGCAACTCAAGCGCTTCGGCGAATGTGGCCGGAGGCGTCGCGCAAACGACGACGTCGCCGGCAACACGGGCGCGGGCATTGGCCGGCAGCGAAAGCGTGGTGGGATCTATGATCGCTTCGCCGCCCAGATCGGCAGGCGCACTGTCGCTATCATCACACATCGCCTGTTGCGGCTGAGCAGGTTCACGGATGCCCGTCCCGGAGGCCGCGTTGCTTTCATCGGCGCCAATGGCGCTGAAAAGGTCAGATTGCATCACGCGCGCCCTCCTGTAGTTGCGCGTCTTCTTGCGCGTGCGGGTGCTCTCAATCGGGAAGCCGTCAGCGGGTAAAGGCTCTCCATATCGCGAGTGACGCTGGCCCGAGGTCGTCGCGAGGCCAGGGATTTCAAGCTGCGCGGCGATCATGATTTTTTTCCCCGGCTGGCGGCCAGGAAGGCACCGAGATCAGCTTCGGAGATGCGAATTGCTCGGCCGATCCGATGAACGCGGAGGGCACCTTCGGCGATGCGCCGCCGCAGGGTCGAGAGCGACACATCCAACTGGTCAGCGACATCACGCAGCGGCATCAACCGGTCATTGGGAGCTCGATGACCATGGACGGAACCGCCACGCGCGTCCTGATCGGCAGCTGGCGAAATTTCTGCATCCAAGGTAGCGCGGTTCATTACAGCAACTCCGCACGGGGACGCTTGGCGAAAGGCATCGAAATCTTCGGCACCGGTTGCGCGTCCAGCCACGCGAGGCCGGCTCTGAGGTCGATCAGCGTGCGCCGGCCGACCTTGCGCGCCGACAACTCGCCTGCGGCGAGCAGTTCATACGTTTTGCTTCGGGAAATCCCCGTCCGCTTCACCCATGTCGGAATAGAAACAAAATCGGGGGCACTGTCTTGGCTCATGTCGCCACCTCCTACTGTTGAGAACGCGCATGGATCGTGGCGGACCGTGGGAGGCTAGAAAATTATGGCAGGCCCGGTCGCTTTCGCTTTTCGATCAGGACGGATTGCTGCCGCGAGCGGCAGACCGACCGTGAGCGCGCAGAATCTGTCGGACCCGCTGGACCGAGACTGTGCGGCCCTCTCGGACCAGTAATCTGACGATGGCAGATGCCCGGCTGCGCGCAGGAAGGGTCATCGAATCATAGAGCTCGCATACTTTCGCAGTCGTTGCGGCTGCTGCGCTTGAACGAACAGCAACCGCTCGACGACTTGCGACAGATTGGTGGTCTAGCAGGCATGACATTTGTTCGACTTCGTTCACCGCCCGTGCAAAATCTGCCTCGGCCTGCTCGATCGCCTGCTCCGACCGCATCTTGAGCCGGCCGGGCCCATGCTTTTCATCGGGATCGCGAAACCGCAGGCGGCCGTCCTTGTCGCACTCGGCCCTCTCCGGGTTCCTCGCCTCGCCGGTTTGCGGGTCGATCTTGGCTGCGAAATGCCGCAGGTCGATCCGGCCGAGCCAAGCCTGGGCCTCGTCCAGGGGCAGGGGGCGGCCACCAGCCTTGAGAACGGCTCTGATCTCCGCCAGCGCCGCGTCCGGATTGTGCCGGGGATCGCGCATCGATTCCGGTAGTGTCTTGACCCGCGGCGCGCGCGGGCGGCGGTTGCGGGGCTTCGGTGCCTGTTCGTCTTCATCGCGCGTCATGATGCGGAACCCTCCGACTCGGCGGAGGCGAGAGCATAGCGCGCCCAGTCGGCCATGAGATCGCGGCGGCGGTCGAAGAAGTCGGTGCGCCGATAGGCGGCGACGACCTTGTCGCTCACCGTGTGCGACAGCGCGGCTTCCACAACCTCGTGCCGGTAGTCGGTCGCCTCGGCCGCCCAGTCCCGGAAGGTGGAGCGGAACCCATGTGTCGTGATGTCATCCCGCCCCATGCGGCGGAGGAGCAACAACATCGCCATGTTGCTCAGCCCCGTGCCGGGCTTGCCGCCGGGGAACACGAACGCGGCCGGCGCCGGCGTTCCGGCCGCTGTCTGCAAAGTGGCGAGGATCGCCAGCGCCGGATCGGTCAGCGGCACGCGATGATTGCCCTGCCGCTTCTTCAGTCGCCACTCCGGGATCGTCCAGATTTTTGCGCCGAGATCGATCTCGCCCCACGTGGCGCCGATGGCCTCGCCGGTTCGTACTGCCGTCAGGATTGTGAACGCCAGCGCCCGCGCTGCCACGCCCTCCTGCTGCGCCAGTTCGGCCATGAATTGTGGCAGATCGCGCCATTTCAGCGCCGCATGATGCGCAACCCGGGCGATCCGCCCCTTGGCCGGCAGGACGTTCTCAAGCAAGCCTTTCCACCGCGCCGGATTGTCGCCCTGCCGCCAACCCTTGGTTGTGGCATAGTCGAGCACCGACTCGATGCGCCCGCGCAGGCGGCTC
>JAJZUN010000724.1 GCA_021848555.1 Pseudomonadota bacterium
CGCTGCCGATGATGCATCACCGGCACGCGGCGCTGTTGACCCTGACCTACCTGGGCGCGGTGCGCACCATGCCCAATTACAACGTGATGGGTCTGGCCAAAGCCAGCCTGGAAGCCGCGGTGCGCTACATGGCCGCGAGCCTGGGCCCCAAGGGCATACGCGTCAATGCCGTTTCTGCGGGGCCGATCAAGACGCTGGCGGCTGCCGGCATCGGCAGCTTCGGCAAGCTGCTCGCCTATAACGCCAGGCACGCACCATTGCGGCGCAATGTCACTATCGACGAAGTGGGAAACGCCGCTGCCTTCCTGTGCAGCGACCTCGCCAGCGGCATCACCGGCGGGGTGACCTACGTCGACGGAGGCTTCAACACCACCGCGCTGGGCACGACGGAAGTGTAAGCGGGACGGCTGCAGTATTGCTGCCGCGTGATAAGTAGACGCCCTGTCGGGCGTCTTTCCCGCTCGCCGCGCTAGCCGCCCTTCTTCTCCAGGTTCGCCTTGTTGATTTCTATTTTGGCAGCGGCCCTGAGGCTGGCAACGTAGGCGGCGGCGTCTTCCTGGCCGGCTTGCTGCGCCAGTTGGTCCAGCATTTCTTTGGCGCGCGCGGCGTCGGCCGGCGGCGCTTCGATCACGCGCGAAATCCGGTATATCCCGTAGCCGCGATCGCGCAGTTCCAGGCCCAGGTAGACCGGCAATTTCTCGATATCGCTGCGAAATATCGCCTTCAGGGCGTCGGGGTGCACCGCGGGTTTGCCCAGGCGGCTGACCGTCTTGGCGGCGCTCCAGTTCAGCCCCGCATCCTTGCCCTGCTGCAATTCGTCGTACTTTGCCGCGCCGGTCTTGACGGCCAGCGCCAGCGCCTGCTGTTCAGTCAGTTTTTTCGCTATCTCGGCCTTGACTTCATCCAGCGGCCTCGGCGCCGCGGGTTTGTGCTCGATCACGCGCGCCACCAGCAGGGTGTCCGCGCCGGCGTCCACCACCTCGGTGTTGTGCTTATTCTTGATCGACTCGGCGGAAAACAGCGCATCCAGCATTTTCTGGTTGTTGAGCACCCCGGCGGCCGCCCCGGCCTGGCGCGTGAGCCATCCGGATTGCTGCAGCTTGAGCTTGAATTTTTCTGCTATCGGTTTGAGGCTGTCCGGCTGTTCGTACGCGAGATTGCTGAACACCTCCGCGGATTCGGCGAACTTCTTGCCCAGGCGCTGCTTCTTCACTTCTTTCTCGATTTCGCCCCGCATCGCCTGAAAGTCCTTGCCGGCCTCCGGCGCGGTTATCAGGATATGGCTCGCCCGGCGTTGCTCCGGCTCGCCATTCTTCGCCGGCTTGATCCCGGTCAGTTTGATGATGTGGAAACCGAAACTGCTCTCGACGATGCCGCTCAACTGCCCCGGCTTGAGCTTGAACACCGCGTCCTCGAAAGGCTTGACCATGGCGCCGCGCGCGAAGTAATCCAGGTCGCCGCCGTTGTCCTTGGAGCCAGGGTCCTGGGAGTGCTGCTTGGCCAGTTCGGCGAATTTTTCCGGCGCTGCGCGCAACTGCGCCAGCAGGTCTTCCGCCTTCTTCCTGGCCGCGACGCGCTCCTCGAACTTGGCGCGCACGTTGGTATCGTACCAACTGCGCAGTTCGGCCTCGCTCACCGTCTCCTGCGCGGCCAGCACATCCGAATTGAGCACGGCGAACTCCGCCCGCACCTGCTCCGGCACGACAAACTCGCCCGGATGGCTGTCGTAATAGGCTTTCACCGCATCCGGCTCGAGCTTGACCTGGCCCGCGAACTGCTCGATCGACATCACCGCTTCGGACACTTCCCGCTGCTGCCCCTGAATCGCAAGAAAGCGCGCGACCTGCGCCTTGCCGACCAGCGCCGATTCGGCCAGCGCGCCGTTCATCTGCTGCATTTCGACGTCGCGGCGCAGCCGGGATTCGAATACCACGTCGCTCATGCCTTGTGCGCGCAGCAGCGCATCGTAACGGGATTTCGAGAACTGGCCATTTTCCTGGAACGCCGGCAGTCCGGTGATGATCTCGCGCAGCTGCTGGTCCGTGACCACCAGATTGCTCCTGACCGCGCGCACCGCGAGCAGGCGCTGCTGGATCAATTGGTCGAGCAGCGCGGCGCGCTGCTCCGGCGTATCGAGCAGCGCGGGGTCGAAATTCCGGCCGAGCAGCGTGCGCAAGCGCTCCTGCTGGTCGCGCTGCGCCTGGCCGAATTCCTGCAGGGTGATTTTCTGCCCGTCGACCTCGGCCAGATCCTGTTCCAGGCCCGCGCCGCGCCGATACGAATCTATGCCCCAGAACGCAAATGGGAGCACCATCAGCGCGAGCAGCAACTGGACCCACCTCTTGTGCTTATGGACTAGATCGAACATGAATTTAATCTTTCAAATAAAAAAGCGAACCCCCGGTCTGGGTTCGCCTATGTTTGTTGGCAGAGAGGACGCCCGCCGCTTATTCACATAAGTGATTGATTGCATTGCGAGTTAGGAAATATTGTCTATTTCCACCCACAAAACAAGCACCCATGCCCCAGTACCAAATCACCAACAAACGGGCAGGCCACATTGTACACGCCGGCGATTTTTGTCGCTCACCGATGTTGCGCCAAAATCTCCATCAAGCCCTGTCCCCTGGGTTTGCCCCGACTTTGACACCTCCGAGTAACACACCCCTCGGAACGCCGCATGGCATAAGGCTTTCAGCGATATTGCCGAAATCGGTGTGTATCTAGGCGGGGAAGA